>CAZBXR010000019.1:0-32978 GCA_964496145.1 uncultured Chthonomonas sp.
CAAACCGGCTCTCTTATGATACTACGACCGAGCCAATCTGTAAACGGTTCCGCAATAGTTGGGCCAAGTTTATGAAAATACAGTATTTTTACGCCCAGGTGTGTACAGATTTGTTGCCACAACTCTGTTCGTCCACGGACGGAATGCAGATATGATAGGGGAATGCAAAGTTCCGCACTGTCCGTCGAGGAGTACCTCAACAGCCTGCCCGAAGATCGCCGCCAGGCTCTCTCGGCCGTACGAGAGGTGATCCTCAAGCACCTCCCAAAGGGATATGAAGAAGGGATGCAGTACGGGGCCATCGGGTACTTCGTGCCTCATGAAATCTATCCTCCTGGGTACCACTGCGATCCAAAGCAGCCTCTCCCCTTCGTCGGGCTGGCCTCGCAAAAGAACCACATGGCCGTGTACATGTTCTGCTTGTACATGAATCCACAGTTCATCGCAGAATTCGAAGCCAAATACAAAGCTTCCGGCAAAAAATTTGACATGGGCAAGAGTTGTGTCCGATTCAAAAAGCTCGAAGACCTGCCGCTCGAACTGATCGGCGAAACGATCGCGAAGATCCCGGTGGAGACTCTCTTGGCGAGCTATATCCCCAACATCCCTCAGAAAGGCAAAAAGAAGTAACGAAAAGCCCCTCGCCTTTGTCAGACGAAGGGCTTAACTTTTGGAGGAAGGAACCTAAATCAGGATTTCTTTCGGCGTCGGGCCATCACGTAGGAGATTCCGGCACCCATCGCGAGCATGGTGGCTGGCTCTGGAACTACCTCGGGTGGTCTCTCCGACGTTCTGGTAAGAGCGAAGAGCGGAAGAAGCAGAAGTCCCGCGAGGGCGTTGTTGCGACGACCAGTTGGCACCTCGTCAATGACCACGACGGTCTCTTCGAGAGGGGCATCAGGAATCCCGGGTTGGAGCGTCGATGCGATGACAGGAACGTCTCCCGACGGCATCGGATCGGCCATCGTGATTGGTTCCGACGGCAAGCCAGCGACGACCGGAGTCATCTCCGCCACGCCTGCTCCTCCGCGAACCATAGGATTTCCGCAAATCCACTGGAGGATCGGCTGTCCGGCGCCGTCCACCCAAATCTTCGTTCCCTTCTTCAGCTTGAGGAGCTTCGATCGAAGCTCGCCTGTCTTCACAGGAACGTTGTAAACGGTATAGAAGCCCGTGGCGTCCGTCTTCGTGAGTCGAAGACCCTTCACCATTTCCAGCACGTCGCCTTGCGTCATGTGGAAGTGCCGCTCGTAGCGATCACTCACCACAGGGTTCGACTTGATCTGATTGACCAATTCTTGGGTTGTGTTCACCGTGCGGACAAGGTAGCTGTTCGGAGGCATTGCATACGCTGCGGTCAACAGCATTCCTCCAACGGCTAGGGTTGTACTCAGTCTCAATTTGTTCATTTCCTTTCTCCAAATGCTCATGCCAAACGAGGCACACTCATAGTGATACCAAGTTTCATGCCAATTATCAGTAAAATTCGGCCCCATTCGTGACATCTACCAGCACAATCTGGCATTTGTGACGGAGGCTCTAGAGCTCGGGTGTATACACTTGTTCGCGCATACGCTGGGCGCGCTCGATGATATCCAGGGCATCTTGAGCGGCGGATTGCTCGGCTTCTTTCTTTGAGCGCCCAGTGCCTTCCCCCATGACTTCCTCGTCAAAGAGGACCTGGACCCGAAATCTTTTCTCATGGGCTTGGCCCGATTCGCTGACTAAACGGTACTGGGGCGTCTTGCGCCAAATCGCCTGAGCAATCTCTTGCAACTTCGACTTGAAGTCGTTGGGATTCACGTCGCCGGTGCCGACTTGGTGGAGGTAAGGACTCAACTGTTCGAGGACAAACCACCTTGCCTTTTCTAATCCGGACTCAATGTAGATCGCCCCGACAATTCCCTCAAAAACATCCGCGAGGATACTGGCCCTCTGTCGCCCTCCGGTCATTTCTTCACCCGGGCTCAACTCCATAAGAGCGTCCAGGCCTAATCGAAGTGCCGTTTCCGCCAGCGGTCCTTCCTGCACAACACTTGCCTTGGCTTTGCTCATCATGCCCTGATCCCACTGAGGATGGTGCTCGTACAGATATTGCGCGACGATCAATCCCAGCACGGAGTCTCCGAAGAACTCGATTCGCTCATAGCTTTCGAGAACGGGATCGGCGGCGGCACTACGATGCCGAAGAGCGAGGCGAAAAAGGTCTTCGCTCTTCAAGGGAATCGATCGGGGAATAATGCGGGCCATACAGTTCTTAGAGTTTCGCAAGGCTGTTTTTGATCCGGGCAAGGCCAGATTCAATCTGCTCCCGGCTCGTCGCGTAGCTCAAGCGAAGGTGGCCTGGCCCCATGAAAACACTTCCGGGAACCGTAGCCACAAACGATTCTTCCAGCAAGAACTCTGCCAACTCCACGTCGGTCGGAAAACGACCTCCGAGATAGGCCGAAACATCAACGAAGAGATAAAACGCCCCCTTGGGAACGTCCACGGTCAATTTTGGAATCTCGCCGACAAGTCGCACGGCCAGATCGCGCCGAGCATGGAACTCCTTCCGCATCTCTTCGATGGCGTCTGGCGGCATTCGAAAAGCCTCCACGGCCCCCGACTGAGCAAAGCTCGTCGGGTTGCTGGTCACCTGGTCTTGAAGATTGCTCATCGCCTTTGCCACGGCGAGCGGGGCGTATGCATATCCGATTCGCCAGCCGGTCATTGCGTAGGATTTGCTACACCCATTGATCAAGATCGCGCGCTCCATGAGTTCCGGCCCAAGCGCCGTCACGCTCACGTGAGTGCCGTCATACACCAGTTGGTCATAGATCTCATCTGAAATGATCCAGAAATTGTGTTCCTTCGCCAGGTCTCCAATCAGATTGAGGGTCGGGAAGTCCAGCATCCCCCCGGTCGGGTTACTCGGCGAGTTTACGAGGATCGCCTTCGTCCGAGGCGTCACCGCCTCTCTCAATTGGGCCTCGGTGGGGTTGTAGCCGTTCTCAACTAGCGTTTGGACCACCACCGGGGTTCCCCCCGCGAGTTGAATCTGATCGGCATAGGTCATCCAGTACGGAGCCAGCAAGATCACCTCATCGCCCGGTTCTACCAAAACCTGGAGTGTGTTGTACACCGAGTGTTTGGCCCCGCAACTCACCACGATGCGATCCGCCGAGACTTCGAGGTCATGTCGCCGCCCAAGATAGGCCGCGATCTCTTGACGAAGCTCGGGCGTCCCCGCGCTCGGGGTGTACTTCGTTTTCCCAGCATGGATCGCCGCGATTGCCGCATCACAAATCGGGGCGGGAGTGTTGAAATCAGGTTCCCCGACAGAAAAACTGATCACGTCGATGCCTTGCGCGGACATCGCTTTCGCGCGGGCAGCAATACCCAAAGTCGGCGAGGGTTTCAAGAGGTGAGTTCTGGAGGAAAGCGATGGATAGCTCAACCCCTTCATCATACCAGCCGCCATAATGGAACCTATGGGGCAATCTACATCACCGTCGATTCGAAAGGTGATGTTTGTGGGCGGAATCGTCACCCTCGCAAGTCTGATTCTTCACATCTGCATCGGCAGCTACGCATGGTATTCTCCCGCGCAAATTCTCTCTGCCCTCGTCGGGAATGGGTCCGAGCAGATCGTTTCCACGTTGTGGGACCTCCGCCTGCCAAGGGCACTCGCCGCGGGTTTGGTCGGGGGCACATTGGGGATCACGGGAGCCATGTTCCAGGCGGCTCTCAGAAACTCCTTGTCCGATCCCTTCGTGTTAGGGTCTAGCTCAGGGGCTGCCCTCGGAGGAGCGCTCGCTCTCATCCTTGGGTTTGCCGGTGCCTTTGGAGGCCTGGGTCTCATGCTCGCCGCCGGGGCGGGGGGGATCCTCGTCCTCACGCTCAGCCTTTTGTTGGCAAAGCGCTTCCAGCCTGCATCGGCCACAACGCTCCTCTTGGGCGGCATGGCGGTAGGGTCCATGGTGGCAGGGCTCCTGTCCGTCCTCCTCATCCTCGCAAAACAAGATGCGAACCGCGTCTTGCGATGGCTTTTTGGCTCCACGTCCTCTGCCGAATGGATTCACGTCCCGTGGTTGCTGGGGGCCCTGGTTGTTGCGCTGGTCGTTGCCGTCCGAAAGGGGCGGGCTCTCAATGCCCTCGCGTTGGGTGAGGCCACGGCCGCCCATCTCGGCGTCGACCTCAAGACGGTCATTCCCGCATTGCTCGCGACAGGCACCCTCGCGACCTCCATCTCGGTCGGTTGCGTAGGGATGATTGGCTTCGTCGGGCTCATTGCCCCCCACATGGCGAGACTCCTTGTAGGGGCTGATATGCGGCGATTGGCCGGGCTGGCCGGCATGGTCGGGGCCACCATGCTTTTGCTTTCCGACATTCTTGCTCAAAGGCTCGTGGGAGTCATCGAGATTCCTGTAGGAGCGGTGACAGCCGCTCTCGGAGCACCATTTTTCTTGTGGATTCTTAGCCGGAAGTCGGACTGAACCAATGCTTCTGCTGTTGGCGGACGACGTTTTGGCCTAAACCTACGCAAGCGAGACAAAGCCACATGGCCGTACCGCCAGAACTCATGAAGGGAAGCCAGAGCCCGACGACGGGCACCAACTGAAGGTTCATGGCAAGGTTGACAAAGAGATGGAAGCCAAGGATGGCAAACACTCCTGCCGCACAGATTCGCGCAAACAGGTCCAAGGTTCTCACCATCGCAAGCCAAATTCGAACGAGCAGGAACGTGTAAAGCCCGATCACCATCGCGCAGACCGCGAATCCGCCCTCTTCGCCGACAACACTAAAAATGAAGTCGTCATCTTGCTCGGGGACCTTTGGCTTGACTTCGCCCTTGAGGTACCCCGTCCCGTAGAGGCCGCCCGAGCCGAAGGCTAACTCCGCCATGAAGACTTGGTAATTTGAGCCTTGGTCATCATTCTTAGACATCGCCGCGATTCGCTCTATTTGATAGCCTCGGAGCTGAGTGGCTCCTCCGATTAGACCCAAGGCAAGGAGTCCGATGACAAGGTGGCTCATTCGCACACCTGCGATCAAAGAGGCTGTCACCCAGACCACGAGCACGACAACCGTGGCGCCCAGGTGGGGCTGCTTAAAGACCAACACAAGGGTCGGGGCCACGTGCAAAAAGGAGAGGGCAAATACTTTGAGGCTTCCAATCTCGTCACGACGATTCGAATAGAATGCCGCCAGGGTCAAAACGCACAATATCTTCGAGAGCTCACTAGGCTGAAACTGCATGAACCCCAGCTCAATCCATCGTTGGGCGCCTTTTGCTGAACTTCCTCCAAACAGAACGAGCCCGAGAAGGCCGACATTCAGGAGCCAAAGAACCGACGCGGCTGATCGGAGACTATTGAGAGGAATACGCCAGAAAATGAGGAATGGCGCGATCCCGATGATCACCATCAGAAGCTGCTTTTTGAAAAGACCAGGATGACCATGGCCGACCGCCGTGCTGTACACCGACATGAGACCCGCGAGAACGAGCCCGCACATCGCCAGCGCCATCCAGCCGTCTCCCTGCAGGAATTTACGAACGGTAGTGGTGTCCGGGGCTCGATAACTGCTCTGAATCGCCATGAGGTCTCTTACTTAGGCTCTCGGGTGGAGATCGGTCCCACCTGGCGCTTCGCGAGGCCAAGATCGTCTACAAACCAAAACTTCATGTCCCGAACGAAGGGCTGATCATTTTGTTCGTTCAGAGTCAGCGTGACCTTCACCACCGTGGCTCGTTTTGGACCCGTGGCGAGATTCAAGTCTTCTTTTTCTCGAGAGATCATCGCCGACGCGGCGATCGAACCCGACGCGGATCGGATGGTCCCTTTCCATGGATAGCCTTCCCGTGCCAACAGAGGGTCAAGAAGGACAATGGCGGGAGTGAAGGTGTTGCCGGCGATCTCTTTCACCTTGAACATGCCATCCACGACCTCGTACTTTTCGGTCTCGACAATTTTCTCGTGGGCATGAATCTCCACGTACATTGCCTCCCCCTTTTTGCGGGTGTGCAACTCTACGGGAATTTTCGCTCCAGCTAGATTTAGCTCGGCCATGCCCCCAAGGGGAGCATCAGGTTTGCGGACAGCCTCAAGGGGCTCTTCAACGAAAGTTTCCTTTGACCGCATTTGGAAATAGAGGATGCCCAACAGCAAGACGGTCGCCCCTCCGAAGAGGAGCCACTGCAATAACGTCTTTTTCGTTGAGTATCGCATCTGCTATCCAATTCAAGATACGCTGATTGCGCGACAAAACGCTCCCAGAATTAGGGGTTGGGCTTCTCGGCCAACTCGTACTTTACAGTCGCCGAATTTTTGCCGACTGTCTGAGACATTTCCTGCTTCACCATGCCGAGATCTTTCACATACCAGGAGATCCCCTTGAGAATGCCGTTTTGACCTGCACCGACTTTCATCGTCCCGTTCAATTCCACCCGAAGGGCTTCAAATGTGCCCCCCTTCGTGGTCACGGATTCGATCTTGACGGCCTTGAGATTCGATGCTAATTCCGCGGTTTGGTCTCCAGACTTGAAGCTTGTCTTGATATCCCAGGTGGACCCAGGTTTCACGTCTGCGGGCAATTCGAGAATCGGGTTGCCGAATTCGCCCTTGGATGTCGTGGTGAGATACACCCCTTTTTCGTCCGCGCGCACGGTGTCTTCGCTATCCACCATGCCAAATCCAACTCGCACGAGATTGAAGGTGGCATCCTTTTCAGTCGCGGATTTCAGGGAAAGAGTCATCACTCCGGGGCCGGGAGGCACGTTCTGCGTGCTGGGGGTCGAAGAGTACGAATACTTCAACTCGCCCTCGCGCGCCAAACCGTAATAGCTGAACCCTGCATGGCGAACGCTTGCGGGGATTTCGGCCTTTGCCTCTTTGCCAGCCTCGGGAGTGGCTTCAGGAGAGGTTTGCCCGTCGGCCTTTGCCGCCGGGGCTTCAGGACCGGTAGCGCTCTTCGAGTTACACCCGACGAGCGCCATCCATCCCAAGATGAAGAATAAGCCGCCAAGCCTTTTCATCTTATTCAGCCTTCAGAGCCTTGCTCTTCAGCTTCAGCCTTGTGACGCCGGCTGCACCGGACGATCCTTCGACCTCTTGGTACATCCGAACGAGGCCAATGCCCGCCACCCAATAGCTGTTGGTAGTCATCTTGGCGTCTTCGCCGTTCGTCGACCAGTTTTGAACCTGTTCCACTTCAAGGGCGTTGAGTCGTCCAATCTCTGTATCCACGTTGATGGTTCCCTTCAGAAGACCCTCAAGCTTGGCTGGACCAATCTTGTCGCCGATAGGGGCCGATCCGGCCCACTTGAAAGTTTGTCCAGGAGTGGCGGGGAAGGTCACGACGGTTTGGGGAGGATCAAACTTCTTCACCTTGAGCTTCTTCGCAGGATCTTCGAGACCAATTTGCACCTGGTACAGGCCGGTCGAATCAATTCTCCAAATTTGGCGATCGACAACTTTCGGCTTATTGGTCGCAGGATCGACTTGAGTCACGTCAAGCGTTCCCTCGGTCCCGCCGTTCACTTCCTTCACCTCGGTGACGGTGAACGTGAGCTCAGTCTTTCCGCTGCCTTGTTGGCCACGGGCATCTTGCGTCGCAAGTTCCACGTCGTAAACCCATTGGTTTCCAACGATCATCGGGAAAATCGTCTTTTCTTGGCCTGCCGCGAGGGCAAACTTGGCGGGCTCCTTCGTGGGCTTCGGAACGTAGGCTTTGTCTCCGGATTTGCTTCCACACCCTGTGAGGGCAGAGACGAGGGCAACGCTCATGGCGAGCAGTACAAATTTCTTAGTCATTGGCGGTTATATTCTCCTGGGCTATTTTTTGGGTTGGGCGAGTCGTACGGTTTCGTCGACAAGCGACTTTTCCGGAATTCGGTTGATGGTGACTTCTCGACTCCACATATCGTGGGCGATGCGAGGGGCAGCAACCCCCACACCGTCTACGGTGAGGAGAAGCTGAAATCCTGTGTGGTCGTGACTGTATTTCCACATTCGATCTCGTCCAGCTTCACTCAGCTGAATCGTGATGGCGTAAAAATCCTGACCCTTCATAGAAATGTCGAGCCGGGAAGAAGCGCCCTCAATGTGAGAGTCGGTGACGATGACCTTCGTCCCCGAAAGCAGAATCTCCGGCTCCCTTCGGTAAGCCTCTATCACCCCAGGGGCGTACAGGCGTCGAAGGCTTGCGGGAACGTCTTGTTGCGAGCCGGGGTCGGCCGTAACTCGGGATGCTTCCGCCAAATAAATCCCGCGAAGTTGATCTTCGCTGGCATTGGGGGGCAACTCCGCAATCTGCTTGGAAACGTTCATGGCGAATGTAGATCGGAAAGGCTTCAAGACTCGTGCCACAAGCACCTTATCCTTCCCATCTACGTTCACTTTGAGGGGAACCTCGATCTCCACCACGATGCCATCTTCGATCGCATCGAGCGTAAATGAGTTCAAAGGTTTCCCGTCAAAAGTGACGTTCAAATCTTTAACCAGCTTGTCGGCGAGCGCCTTTTCTCCGTTCAAAGCTCGCTCGATCTCCTTCGTGGACCATACGATGCGGTTGATGGGGAGGTCTTCTTCCTTGATCTCGTTCATCTTCATGACAAACGCTTGCAGGGCCTCCTCGTCCCCTTGAATCGCTTCTAACAAGTCTCGTATAGACACGGGCTTGGATTCCGAGGAATCGGACCGATCCTCACTTCCAGGCGCGGAAAAATCCGTAGAGGCGTTGCCCTTTCTCAGCTGGGCAACCCTGTTTGCAACGATGATGTGGTACCCAGGCACGTCAATCGCGACCAAGGCCACCCGTCCGGGAGTCACGCTTCCCATGGGGACCTTCGAGAGCCGCGCGGCCACATACCCTTGATAACCGAGGTACGAACCGCCGCCAATGGCAACGGCCGCAATCGCGATTTTCACTGCTGGCTTAAGCTTCATGCACTAGAATCCGGTGGGTTGCTGAGGACCCGAACAAACGTAACGATATTCGGCCCATCCTCAGTTCCCGACCCGAAGATTGTACCGGGTCTAGTCATTCGGCAACGTTGAGATCAATGTAACTCTTGCCCGCGGACAAAGCCACAAAGAAGGTCATGAGAAGGGAGGGGATCGTCGTCGCCCAAACTCCCAAGACCATGCTTCCGGTGGCATAACCCACGATCAAGCCCAGGAGCACTGCGGGCCCGAGGCCAATCATCATGCCCAACAAGTTCATCATGCCGCGAAAACCTCTCTGGGTGGGGTCGTCAATGTCGGGGAACAAGACAAGCACCAAGGCCATGACCGCACAAAGGTTCGCGGCCAGCAGCACAGACGACGGGAGGAGCGCAATCCAAAGAGCATAGAGCCCCGGTTTCGCCACGATCAGCAGCACGAACGTCACGACAATCGCAAACACATTCTGGATAGATTTCGTAAACACCTCAAACGCAAAGAGCTTCGCCGGAGGGAAAGGCAGGGGTTTGATCAAATCTCCCCGCCTGAGCAACTCCATGAACGAGGCCGAACTAGACACGCCCCCGATGAATGCGGTCATGGCAAACGCCATGATCCCAAGGATGGCTGGCCCGCCCTTGCCCTTATCCGGGATGAAGACAATAAGCAAGACCAAGGGCAACGAGAGCGCAAGAGTGCCAAACCACGCCCAAAACCCAAAACGACTGCTCAAGCAAAGATCTCTCCAGAGAAGAGCCCACAATCCAGTCCATCGCGCTTTATCCAGAAAGTTCCACCGGCGGGTTTTCATCTTCCCTTGGCGAGCGCTCGCCGCGAGGGTGGCGTACACGTCTCCGCGTCGCTGGGATTCCGTAATCTCTGCCGTCTTATTCGCAGAGAGAGCCCCGATTTCGTAGGCCCATTCCTCTTGGCGAAGGTAAGCCCACAACCCAATTCCCCCAATCGCAAGGAAACTTGCCACGCCAATCCATCCTCCCACCGTGTTCGCCGAGATCGGACTGACCGAGATGGCCGCCAACAAATGAGCGGGGAAGAAGATAACCCTCATCCAGCCTTGCGAAAGCACGGCCTGAATCCCGTCCCAGTTCGGCTGAGTTCGAACTTGGAGGACGAATGCCAAGCTGGTGCCAAAAACGAAGAGGGCTACGCTCCAGCCAAAAATCTTCCGGTAAAGGTCGGCCTTGTCGGTGGGGCGGTTTAGCCAAATGCTCACCGCATACCCCACCGCAACGACGGCGATGGAGGCGATGAAGTAGCCGATCATTCCCACCCGGGGAACAAGGCTCGCTCCTTCTGGATTCGGGAGTCGAGAAAGCATGGAGGAAAGGCCCCCCACGAACGGCTTGCCGAGAAAGAGCAAAAGGAGAAGAGGTACCAAAAAGGCAAGCAACACGTCGCGGATGAACCTGAAAACCATGATCAACCGGCGCGAAACGGGGGTCGGAAAGAGATTGTCGACGTCCGACTGGCGGTATCGCCCCTGATACGAGGTGAGGCCCATGAGGGAAAAGAACACCCAGAGGATCGAAGCCCCGAAGATAACCGTCTCCACCGCCCCGATCGTGACCGGAAGGTCCTTCATGAAGCTCATGGCTCGCTCAAGACCTTTTTCAGAAGACTTCGAGCTCCCCCCTCCGCCGAACGGGCGAAGGAAGAAGAACGTGAAATACGCAATGCCGAACAGGAGCCCAAGGATCCGCCGGCCCGAAGTGAACGCCCGTTTCACCCCGTTGATGAAGCACCGGTAGTTAAGATACAGAAGGGCTTTCAAAGTTCGAATTCTCCGTTATCTTGAGGAAGAGCGTTTCCAAGTCAGCACCCGCCATCGAAGCCTTTTCTCGAAGCTCCTCCACCGTGCCGTTCGCGATCATCTGGCCCTTGCGCAAAATCACCATCCGGTCGCAAAGCTTCTCGGCGGAATCTAAAACGTGGGTGGAGATGAGAATCGAACAACCCGACTCCTTCGCGTGCTGCAAATCGCGCTTGATTTCCGCAACTCCTTGCGGATCGACGCCGATGATCGGTTCGTCGAAGATTAAAACATTCGCGCGGTGAACCATCGCGCAAGCGACGCTTAGCTTTTGCCGCATCCCCTTACTGAGAGTCGCGACAAGGACGTCTTTTTTGTCCCAAAGCTCGTACCGGCGCAGGAGCTCTTCGCCATGCTGGTCAAACACTTCCAAAGAGTCGAAGCACATTGCCATAAACCGGAGGTGCTCCGTCACCGTCAGGAGTTCATACAGACTCGGGAGCTCCGGGACGAACGAGAGCCCTCGTTTTGCGGCCTGATAGTCGGCCACCAGGTTAAAGTTGTTAATGTAAATTTCGCCCGAGGTGGGTCGGAGAATTCCTGCGATGCACCGAAGGGTTGAGGTTTTTCCAGCACCGTTCGGCCCTAAAAGCCCCACGATCTCCCCTGGATTCACTGAAAATGACAACTGATCTACCGCCCGAAACTTTCGGTAGTCCTTTGTAAGGCCAACAACTTGTAACATAAATCTCTTTCCCTTCTACCCGGTTCTGGTTTCGGAGGTTGCAGGGAAAACAAGAAGAGCCAAAATCTGGTAGTTTCGGCCCAATGTCCGTTGTTCAATTCTGTGACCGGTTCCGCGCCGAAATATCGAAAGCCGTCGTAGGGCAAGCCGCCGTGGTCGACCAAGTGCTGGTCGCCCTCCTTGCGGGCGGACACCTTCTCCTCGAAGGCGTCCCCGGTGTCGCCAAGACTCTTCTCGTCAGGGCCACTGCCGCGACGGTAGATGCTAGTTTTTCGAGAATTCAGTTCACTCCCGACCTCATGCCGAGTGACGTCACCGGAACCAACGTCTTTGACCAACGAGAAGTCCAGTTCACGTTCCGACCCGGGCCGATCTTTGCCGGGATCGTCCTCGCCGACGAAATCAACCGGACGCCTCCCAAAACGCAGTCCGCGTTGCTAGAGGCGATGGAAGAGAAGCATGTCACGGTCGATGGCACCCGATATGCTCTCCCCGCTCCGTTCCACGTTTTTGCAACCCAAAACCCGGTGGAGTTTGAAGGGACCTATCCTCTGCCCGAGGCGCAGCAAGATCGATTCCTCCTGAAAATCCTGTTGGATTATCCAGACCCCGCCACCGAAGTCGAGGTCTACAAGAGAGTCCACCTGGGCTTCCGATCCAGCGACCTTGGCGCGGCTGGGATTCAACCCGTGACGAATCCAGAAGGGCTCGCCGTGCTTCGTCAGCAGGTGGCCGCGATCAATGTTGAAGACAAAATCTTCAACTACATCCAAGAAATTCTTCTCGCGACTCGACGCTCGGCCGATATCCTTGTCGGCGCGTCGCCCCGGGCGGGAATCGCCCTCGTCCTTTGCGGAAAAGCATTGGCCGCCATGCGAGGTCGCGAGTTTGTCATTCCGGATGACATCAAAGACCTCGCGCTCCCGGTTCTTCGGCACCGAGTCTTGCTCCGCCCCGAGACCGAAATCGAAGGCTTGAGCGCAGACCGAGTGCTGAGAGGCATCTTGCAGGACCAAGTGGTCCCGCGCTAGTCCAAGTTCGCGCCGCGAGCGTTTAAAGCATCGTTCGAGAGGAACCAATGTCTCGCACAAGAGGCCCAAGGACCTCTCGAACCCTTGCGACATCAAACAAGATGTACTTCTCCTCGACTTCTGGGGCCTCGAAGGCGATCTCTTCCAGAAGCTTTTCCAAAATGGTGTGAAGTCGGCGGGCGCCAATGTTCTCCACCTTCGAGTTGACCTCGAAAGCAAAGTGCGCGACCTCGTCCAGCGCTTCATCCGAGAACTCGATCGTGATGCCATCGACCAAGAGCAGCTTCGCGTATTGCTTCGTCAAGGCATTCTTCGGTTCGGTGAGAATCCGCTTAAAGTCTTCTTCGGCAAGATCAGTGAGTTCCACTCGAATGGGCAATCGGCCTTGCAATTCAGGGATGAGATCGCTCGGTTTCGAGATGTGAAACGCCCCCGCCGCAATAAACAGGATGTGGTCTGTCTCGCAGGGGCCGTACTTTGTCGGGACGGTACATCCTTCGATGATCGGGAGAAGGTCTCGCTGCACCCCCTCGCGTGAAACATCGGGACCAGAACCTCCGCTCTTGCCGCCGACCTTGTCGATCTCGTCGATGAAAATGATGCCGGTTTGTTGAGCGCGGTCGATCGCCTCTCGCCCGATCGCTTGCTTCGCCACCAGACCCCGACCCTCTTGGTCCTCCAAGATTTTCAACGCCATATCCACCGGAACCTCCTGAGTGGAATGCCGAGTTTGGTTCAGAGCGGGGTTCAAGGCTCCCATGTCCAGACCCATCTCCTCCATGCCCCCTGGGGTGAAGACCTGGAGGAAGTTGCTTCCAGATTCTTCCACCGAGATGGAGACCAAAGTCGAGGCGTGCTGGCCCTCCTCGATCTCTTGCTTCAAGCTTTGCACTCGCTCTTCCTTAAAGGCGTAAGGGTCTTCGACCCCCGCGTCCTCCGAACCCATCCCGTACATCGCCGAAACGACTTCGGGGTGAAGAACTTGAAAGAGTGCCTCCGCGACCGTTTCCAGAGCGTATTGCCGCGCTTCTTCGCGAACCGCCACAACTTTTTCCTGCTCTACGATACGGTAGGCCGCGGCCACCAGATCGCGAACCATTGCCTCGACGTCGCGACCCACATATCCCACCTCGGTGAATTTCGTGGCCTCTACTTTCACAAAAGGAGCCCTCGCCAACTGGGCCAATCTACGTGCGATTTCGGTCTTGCCTACTCCGGTAGGACCCATCATCAAAATGTTTTTCGGGAGCACGTCTCGACGCTCTTCGAGCGGGAGCATCTGGCGTCGGAAACGATTCCGCAAGGCTACGGCAACGGCCTTCTTCGCGGCAGACTGTCCGATAATGTACTTGTCAAGCTCGGCCACGATCTGTCGTGGCGTTAATGTTTCAATGGGCATCGACATGGGGGAGACCACGAGAGTACCCGCCGTCCCTAAAAATGAACCTAAGGTTCTTCAACCGTTCTGCCAATAGAATTACTGTGATGAGTCCACGCGGCTTGTCAAAGAACGGAGAATCGTCCACGCAATGTCCAACTTAGGTCGCAAGTCGAAAGCAGAGCAAACTGTAAGCATCAGTGTTGCCAGTGAAATCACAAGTATCGAAGTCCACACACTTCGATACTGGGAAAGAGAATTTTCCGATTTCCTCCACCCGGTTCGAACCGCCGGGGGCCAACGACGGTACCGAAGCGAAGATATCCAAACGATCTTCCTCTTGAAGAGGCTCTTGCGAGAAGAGATGTTTAGCATCGCCGGCGCAAGAAAGGTCCTGCGAAGAAACCAGCAGCGCGCAGCCTAGATTCGAGGAAAATTCTCTTGCCGCAACCTAATCCCATCGGGCTGAGTTTCGCCGTTTTCCCCACTTCTCAAGACCGAGGCGTGGGACGCATCGCGCGGATGATGGGGCCGCAAGACGAAATGTTTTTCACCGAGGTCGGTGCCCTCACACCAAATTCCAAGGCTCGATCTGAAGCCCTCACGAAAGCCCTCAACGACCATGTGGTGCTGCTCTACGCCTACGAAGAGCTTCGCGTCGAGGATATCGATTGCATCCGGACTGCCCTCGCCAAGCGACCAAACGCCTCGCACACTCTCCAAACAAAAATTCCCAGCGCATCGGGCCAAGTCTGGGTAACCCCTGACATTCGAATCATCAATCGAACCTCGCCTCGCGGCGAAGTTTTCCATCTTGACGTTCGGCCGCTCTGGAGGCCCATGGGCAGCGACTATGTCCGCATGGTGCAGTGCCAACGCCTCGCGGCGGCTCTTGAATGGAGCGAAACCGAGCCCAACTCACCCTCCGCGTGGAACCACCTCTCCACGGTCTATCTCGCCTCTCACAATTTTGTTCGCGCAGAAGCCTGCGCTCGCCACGCTCAGTTTCGAGCCATCGGCGAGGAAGCAATCGAGTCGAGCACCCTGCTCCTCCAATGCCTTTTCGAAAATCGTCGGTACGAGGAGCTCATCGAGCAATATCGCCGAGACACGATCCTCATGCGACCCAGCCGGTCGGCCACCCTTTGTGCGGCCCAAGCGAACATGGCTCTGACGAGATACTCGCAAGCCCTGGAGCTTGCCCGAAGAGCCGAAGTATTAGACGATCCGCTCTATGTGAGCCGAGACGCAAGCCTTTCCCCTTCGTTGCCTCAAATCATTCAGGCTGAGGCCCAGATTGGACTCGGAAACCTGCACGAGGCCCTCGATACCCTGGGCAATCTCAACGACAGCGATTTGCGGACTCCAGAAGTTGCCGTTCTCCTTTCCGAAGTTCTCTTTGCCACCGGCGAGTATTCCGGAGCCAAGGCGGCGGCCCAACACGCTCAGTATTCAAGAACCACAAAGTCCCGAGGGCTTCGGGTTCTCGGCCTTGTCGCGCTCGAAACAGGAGACTCCTCGACCGCGAGCAAACTTCTTCAACAGGCTTGGGAATCGGGTGATCACAGCCATCAACTCATGTCCCAGTGGGTGAGCGCCGCGACTGCCGACGGGAACCTCGAACAAGTGCAGAACGTGGACGCAGCGTTTGTAACGCAAGTCGCCATGGGACCCAACGAGCTTCTCCATTGGGGCCGAAGTTTTGAACAGCGCGGAGACGTCGCAAAAGCGAGTCACTGTTTCTCCGAGGCCATCCAGGCGGGTCCAAAGGATCCGCACGCCTATTTTGCTCTAGGAAATCTCCTCGCACGCACCGGGGAATATCAGGACGCCGCCCAAATTTTGGAGCACGGACTGCAGCTTGATGCCGAACAGGCCGAGGTTTGGCTCGCCCATGCCCACTGCCTCGAGATGCTGGGTCTCACCGAGCAAGCGAAGTTCTCGTTTGCCATGGCGCACAAGCTCTCAAGCGAAATTGCCCCTCTGGGTCAAGCAAATCTCGCTGCTTAAAGCGCAATTCAAGCCAATTGTGAGGTTTTTGGGGGGAGTTCCCTTGCCGCGCGTATCGCAATGCGGATACTATAGAGCGATATCCAGTGCGGGAAGAATATACGCCCAGTCGAAAAAGCCGGTTCCCCGATGACAACGCAAACGTAGATTTGAATTGTCCCTCCCTCACGATTCCCTCTCCTAATATCTTTACGTTAACGTCAGGATTTAATCTTCTGCGGGGGCGAGCATGAGCAAGCGCCTCGCAAAATTCACGATCGGCGTCACTGCGTGGACCATCTTGGTCATCGTTTGGGGTGCGGTTACGCGGCTCACCTTCTCCGGCGACGGATGCGGAGTTCACTGGCCCCTTTGTAACGGAGCTCTCGTGCCGTTCGGCCAGCCTACCGAGGCATGGATCGAGTGGTTCCACAGACTAACCTCTGGCCTCGTCGGGCCCATGGTTCTCGCGGTCATCGTCTGGTGCTACCGGGCCTCCGCAAAAGGCTCACCGCTCCGCTGGGCGGGACTGGCCACCTTGTTCTTCACCCTCACCGAAGGGTGGGTCGGTCGAAAACTAGTTCTTAAGGAACTCGTGGCGGGCAATGCTTCCGTCGAGAGAGCCATTTGGGGAGGTATTCACATGGTGAATACCTTCATGCTTCTGGCCTCGCTCACGATGGTGATCTGGTTTGCCAGTGGTCGTCCGGCTCCAAAGCTTCGATCTCAGAATTCCGTGGCATGGGCGCTGCTTCTTGGCCTCCTCGGAATCACAGCCATGAGCGTGACCGGGGCGGTCTCTGCTCTCGCGGGAATGGTTTCCGAAACAACCTCCATCGCGCAGGGAATTCGTCAAGACCTCAATCCTGATTCGCACTTCTTGGTTCGAATGCGGTGGATTCACCCGCTCATCTCCACGAGCGTGGGGCTGCTTCTCATCGCCATCACAAACTACGTTCGTAAAGTTCGGCCCAGCGAAGACCTGGATCGACTCGGAAAAATCGTAGTGGGTTTGTTCTTAGGGCAAATGGTCTTAGGGGCGGTGAACCTGATCTTGCTTCGCCCCATGTCCCTCACGCTGATCCACTTGGTGCTTGCCGATGCACTTTGGATCGCTTTCCTCTTCACCGCAAGCCAAGCGCTGCGGCCCGATGCCCCGCGCCTCGAACTTGTTTCGGGTGAACCTACCGTGTCCGAAACCCAATCATCTTCTGAGTCCTCAGAGCCAGCCCAGAACGAGCCCGTCATGGTGCCGATGTGGAAGGCTTACATCGCTCTCACCAAGCCCCGGGTGATCTCGCTGCTCCTGTTCACGACGATCACCACGGCATTCTTTGCCAAGGCTGGCTGGCCCGGGTTTGGGGTCCTGTTTGCGCTCTTCGTCGGCGGATACTGTGCAGCTGGGTCTGCAAATGCAATCAACATGGTTTACGATCGCGACATCGACTTCAAAATGAAGCGAACCAGCGAGAGACCTACCGTCACCCAAAAAATTTCCACGAAGAACGCGCTGCTCTTTGCGTTCATCCTCGAAGCGATCAGCTTCGGGTTGCTTACGTACTTCTGCAACGTGCTCACCGCGAGTCTGGCGCTGGCGGGCCTCCTCTTCTACGTGTTCATCTACACGATGATGCTGAAGCGGAGAACCTGGCAGAACATTGTCATCGGCGGCGCTGCGGGAGCCTTCCCGCCTCTGGTGGGCTACGCCGGAGTCACGGGCGAACTCACCCCGCTTGCCTGGGTTCTGTTTGGCATCATTTTCCTCTGGACTCCGGTCCACTTCTGGGCCCTGGCGCTTGTGATCCAAGATGATTATCGGGATGCCGGAATTCCAATGCTCCCCGTGGTGAGGGGAGAAAGGGCCACCGTGATTCAAATCGGGGTCTACACAATCCTCACGGCGGTTTCGAGTCTCTTCCCCATGTTTATGGGTGAGAGCGGATGGATTTATTTAATCGTGGCACTCGGCCTGAACGGCGTTTTATTTGTACAAGCCTTCCAGCTTTTGCATACGCCAGATCGGCCGCACGCCCTCAAACTTTTTCACTATTCAATGGTGTATCTGGCCGCTTTGTTCCTCGTGATGGCGGTGGACAAGGCATGGAGAATTGGATGAGATCAGGCTATACTTCTACGACGCTTGCTTTGGGATGGTTCCATTTGGGGACATCTTCGGCTCTCTGGGGACAACCCCAAATCGCCGAGCAACACAATTTTGATTCGACATGGAGGTTGACTAATGCCACAGCTTTTTAAGCCCAGCGCTAACACCGCCGCCAAGGTATCGCTTGCTTTGGCCGGCATCGTCCCTGTACTCGCTCTGACGACAGGGTCTGCGATCACTCGCTCTTCCCACAACACGGGGGTAGAGAATCCGCTGAATCAGCCCATCCCGTTTAGCCACAAGCACCACGCGTACGAACTTGGCATTGACTGTAGGTACTGCCACACCAGCGTAGAAGAAACCGGAAACGCCGGATTGCCCGCGACCGAAACCTGCATGAGCTGCCACAGCCAAATTTGGACGAACAGCCCATTGCTTGAGCCAGTTCGCCAAAGTTTCGAAACTGGAAAGCCGATTGAGTGGACCCGAGTCAACAAGGCTCCTGAATTCGTCTACTTCAACCACTCGGTGCACATCGATCGCGGCGTGAGTTGCAACACCTGCCATGGCGCCGTCCAAAACATGCACATCACCTGGAAGGGGCAACCTTTCCACATGGCCTGGTGTCTCGAATGCCACTCGGAGCCTGAGAAGTACTTGTTCGAAGACCCGCAAGCGGCGGTGAAGGGTCTCAGCCCACGGCAACAAGTTTTTAACTTCTACCTGAAGGTGCAATCCGATCCAAAGGGAGTCAATTTCAGCCCGCAAGAGAAGAAACTGCTCGTTGGAAAGGAGCAGAAGACAACTATCAAGGAATTGGTCGAAAATGGCCGAAAGCTTCTTGAACAACGAGGCGTAAAGCAAGCGCAGCTACAGGACTGCTCGGTCTGCCACCACTAAGGGCAATCCTAAGGGAACACCAATGATTGAGGAAAAGGTGCAAAAGATAGATATGGAACTCGTCCGGCAAAAGCTGGAAGGGACCACCGGGAAGCAATACTGGCGGAGCCTCGAAGAGGTCGCCGAAACTCCCGAGTTTGAGGCTTGGCTTGAGGACGAATTCCCCAACCGGAGAAGCATTGTCGATATCAATCGACGATCGTTTATCAAGTTCATGGGGGCGTCGTTTGCCCTCGCGGGGCTGAGCGGCTGCCGAAGTCTTCGGCTCCCGAGCGAAAAGCTTGTTCCTTACGTCAATGTTCCGGATGGCATGACGCCGGGCAAGCCCATGCACTTCGCGACGGTGTTTGCTCATAACGGTTCCGCGCTCGGGCTTTTGGTGGAGAGCCACGAAGGTCGACCGACGAAGATCGAAGGAAACCCATCGCACCCCGAATCAAAGGGCGCGACGGACCACTTCGCCCAGGCTGAACTCCTCACGCTTTACGATCCAGACCGGCTTCGAACAGTTCGCAAGTCGAACATGATCTCGACCTGGGATCTCTTCCTCAGCGCGGCTCGCGCAGCGATGGACGAAGAGAAGGCGACAGGCGGTGCGGGTCTTTTCATCCTGACCAGCGGGGCAAATTCGCCTACCGTCGAGCGCTTGCTCGCGAAGATCAAAACGAATTTCCCGAATAGCACCCGTGCGGACTTCGAGGTGATCAACCACTCCGCCGAGCTTCAAGGGACCACGATGGCGCTTGGAACTCCAGCATGCGCAAAGTATTCGCTGGAGAATGCGAAAGTCATCCTCTCGCTCGATGCGGACTACCTTTTCTCCATGCCCGACTCCGTGACAAACACCCGAGGCGCTATGGAGCGTCGCCGAGTTCGCGGAAAGGACGTCTCGAAGATGTCTCGCACCTATGTGGTCGAATCGACCACATCCACAACCGGGGCCATGGCCGATCACCGGCTTGCACTTCGACCCGAACTCGTGGAAGAATTCGCACGGGCCGTCGCCGCCAAGTTCGGCGTGACTTCTGGCCCTACTGCTTCGGCAGGTGCGCATACAAAGTGGCTGGATGCCGTTGTCGCCGATCTGCAGGCTGCAGGTTCTGAAGGCGTCGTCATTGCAGGGCAAACTTCTAGCCCCGCGATCCACGCCGTCGCCGCTGCCATCAACGCGAAGCTGAAGTCCACCGCAGTTCGCTACATCGCATCTCCGACTCCAATCGCCGTCGGTCTTGACGATCTCGCCGCCGCGCTCAAGGCTGGAAAGGTGAAGAACCTTGTCATCTTGGGTGGCAACCCCGTTTTCGAAGCGCCAGGAACCTGGAATCTTGCCGATTGGATCGCCAAGGTCCCCTTCAGTGTTCACCACACGCTCTACGCGAACGAGACCTCGAAGGCCTGTAAATGGGCGACCGGCGCGTCGCACTTCTTAGAGTCTTGGACGGACGCCACCACTCGAGCAGGCACGACCAGCTTGGGTCAGCCGCTCATCGCGCCGATGAGCGACACGAAGTCTCCCGTCGAATTTCTTGCTCGACTTCTCAGCGACGCTCGTTCCGGAATGGAGATCGTCCGCGAGACCCACAGCGCCAGCGATGCGCAGTGGCGCGAATGGCTGCACAAGGGCGTTGCCAGAGAAAGCTCGGCCGTCGTTCCGATGGTTGAGAAGACAATTTCGCTTCCACCGGCTCCGAGGGCCACGGGTGCATCCCTCGTATTTGCTCCCGATCCTACAATCTGGGACGGAAGATACGCCAACAACGGGTGGCTTCAAGAGCTCCCGAAGGTCATGACCACGTTGACGTGGGACAACGCCGCTCTGCTTCCTCCAAAAATGGCAGAAGAGCTCGGGATTTCCTTTAACAAGCCAGGCGAGCATGTAAAGATTTCCGTGAACGGCGCCTCCATCACGATCCCTGCGATCGTAAACGTTGGCCAGCCGGAAGATACGATCACTCTGCACTACGGATACGGCCGAACTGAGGTCGGAACCGTGGGCTCCGGCGCGGGGACCAACGTTTTTGGTCTGCGTAAGGATACAGAGTCCCACATGGCGACCGGCGCCACCATCGAAAAGGTGTCGGGAAGCACCGTATTGGCGCTTACCCAAACTCACCACACGATGGAAGGACGGGATATCGTCAAGGACACGACGGTGGACGAATTCCTCGCGAATCCTAAGCTTTGGACCGAGGGAGATGAACTCGGAAAGAAGGCAGTGGAAGGCCGAGAGATGTGGCCAAGCTACAAGACGGAGTATCCGTTCGATGGTCCGCAATGGGGATTGAGCATTGACCTCAACCTCTGCACCGGGTGCCACGCCTGCGTCACCGCTTGTGTCGCCGAGAACAACATCCCTGTCGTTGGAAAAGACCAAGTTCACAAGGGTCGGGAGATGCACTGGATTCGCATCGACCGCTACTACCGGGCCAAGGGCCACCTCGAAGAGGAAGACAAGAGAGGCCCGCTGAGTAGAAACAACGAACTCACGAATTCCCGAGACATCATCGATCCGAGCGAAGGCAAGCGAGACATTCTCGATCCGAACAAGATTGAGACGATTTTCGCTCCCGTGGCCTGTATGCACTGCGAAAAGGCTCCGTGCGAACCGGTTTGCCCTGTCGCCGCCACGGTCCACAGCCACGAGGGTCTCAACCAAATGGTTTACAACCGATGCGTGGGAACGAGGTACTGCTCGAACAACTGCCCCTACAAGGTGCGGCGCTTCAATTACCTCAACTACACGGACAACCAAGCCCAGTTCATGGAGCGAACCGAGGTTGCCCACATCGTCACGTCCACCGAAAAAACGGACGGCCGCAACTATCTGAGGATGATCAACAACCCAGATGTCACGGTCCGAGGCCGGGGCGTGATGGAAAAGTGCACTTACTGCGTGCAGCGAATTAACAAGTCTCGAATCGCAGCCAAGAAGGAAAAACGCGAGATTCGAGACGGCGAGGTAGTTACGGCTTGTCAACAAGCCTGCCCTGCAGGCGCCATCTCCTTTGGCAACATCAACGATCCAAAGAGCGAAGTCAGCCTCCAAAAGGCCGATATCCGCTCCTATCTGATGTTGCCCGAACTGAACACAAGAAACAGAACAACGTACATGGCTCGACTTCGAAATCCGAACAAAGCCCTGGAGAACGCATAAATGGCAGTCTTGCGCAGCGAAATTGGTCAACTCCTCACCGGGAGCCGGTCCTACCGAGAACTCGATGAGATTCTTGGAAGTATCGTCCTTGGGGAGCAAAAACAGCCGAAACTCTGGGGCATGCTCCTGGGCGTTGGCTTCCTCGGGCTCAATTTGCTCTTGGTCGCCATCGGGATGCTCGTCTACCAAGGAATTGGTATCTGGGGCAACAACCAACCTGTCGGTTGGGGCTTCGACATCATCAACTTCGTTTGGTGGATCGGTATCGGCCACGCAGGAACCCTGATTTCCGCGGTTCTTCTCCTAGTCCGGCAACAGTGGAGAAACTCCATCAACCGTTTTGCCGAGGCGATGACCCTCTTCGCGGTTATGTGCGCGGGTCTGTATCCGCTGCTTCACACCGGTCGTCCTTGGGTTGCCTACTGGCTGTTCCCCTATCCGAACGTCCTGGGGATGTGGCCACAGTTCCGCTCGCCGCTCGTGTGGGACGTCTTTGCGGTTTCTACATATATCACGATCTCGGCCGTCTTCTGGTTCGTCGGGCTCATCCCTGACTTCGCCACGATGCGCGACCGAAGCCCGAAGCTTTGGCAACAAAAAATCTGGGGTCTGCTCGCCATGGGTTGGCGCGGCAGTGCCAAGCACTGGCTGAGATATGAATCTGCGTATCTCATCCTCGCGGGTCTATCCACTCCTCTGGTTCTCTCCGTTCACTCGATCGTGTCCCTCGACTTCGCCGTCTCGATCGTGCCCGGATGGAACGTCACCCTCTTCCCGCCTTACTTCGTTGCTGGTGCCGTTTTTGCAGGATTTGCGATGGTTATCACATTCGCTCTCCCGATTCGGCGATGGTACGGCCTCCAAAACATCATCACCGATAAGCACATCGACTGGATGGCAAAAATCATGATTGCCACCGGAATGATCGTGTTCTACGGGTATCTCATGGAGGTCTTCTATGCCTGGTACAGCGGAAGCACCTACGAGCTTTATTTGAAGAACAACCGGATGGGTGGACCTTACAACATCATGTTCTGGGCCCTCTGGTTCTGCAACGGACTCGCTCCGCTCACCCTCCTGTTTCCAAAGCTCCGAGCCAACCACTGGTTCCTTTTCGGAATCTGCCAACTCGTTTCAATTGGAATGTGGCTTGAGCGCTTCGTCATCATCCCGATGTCGCTTCACCGAGACTATGTTCCGTCCTCGTGGGGCATGTACTATCCAACTGGATGGGACATCCTGATGTTCGCTGGCACCATAGGAATGTTCGTGTTCCTCATGATGCTCTTCATCCGGTTCCTCCCACTCATCAACATCTTCGAAATGAAAGACCTTCTACACCGAATCGATCACGAAGAGCATGCGCATGGTGAAAACCATTCGAAGCAGGAAGAAGCTCTCGGAGGAGCTCACTGATGGCACACGCGATCACAAAAGAAGACCTTCTCCATGGTGTGGTTGCTGAGTTTTCGAATGAAGCGACTCTCCTGAAGGCGGCAAACAAGGTTCGAGAGGCGGGCTTCTCGCACATGGATGCGTACACTCCGTTCCCTATCCACGGGCTGGACGATGCAATTGGATTCAAGTGCACCAAGGTCCAGTGGAGTATCGCAATTGCGGGTTTCATCGGCTTCTGCGCGGGCATGGGCCTCCAGATGTTTGTCAACCTCATCGATTACAACATCAACGTCGGTGGACGCCCGGCCATGAGCTGGCCCAGCTTCTTCCCGGTTGCGTATGAGTGCACCATCCTCTTCGCAGGACTCACCGCCGCCATTTCGATGTTGCTGTTCAACGGGTTGCCTCGACCCAACCACCCAATTTTCAACGCTCCTAACTTCGAGCGAGCCACTCAAGATAAGTTCTTCCTCTGTATTGAGAAGACCGATCCAAACTTTGACTCGACCGAAGTCAAGTCAGTACTGGAATCCTGTGGGGCCGACAACGTCGCCGAAGTGTACGGAGATGAACCAGAGGAAGGAACGCATTGAAGAACCGCAAACTTCTTTTCATGATGGGCGGAGCGACCATGGTCCTCGCGGGATGCCACACCGACATGTGGGTCCAGCCGAAGCACCACTCGCCCTACCAGGAGAACACCTTGTTCGAGAACAAGATGTCCTCACGTCCTTTGCCAGAAGGGGTTGTTGCGGCGGATAAGCCTATCAAGTCTGAGGCGCAGGAAACTGGCTACGAAGGCATGACGATGGTGGCCGGACTTCCCGCAAAACTCACGATTGAAGGGAAAGAAGTCGACACGACGAAAGACTTGAAGACCGTGTTGAAGCGCGGCCAAGAGCGATACTTCATCGCTTGTTCCCACTGCCATGGCGCCGAAGGAGCCGGGAAGGGAATGATCGCGCAACGAGGGTTGGCTCTCAAGCGGCCTCCTGCAAATTTCCACACAGACAGACTCCGAGGGATTCCCGAGGGTCACCTGTACAACGTCATCACGAACGGGTTTGGTGTGATGTATTCACAAAAGGCCCGCGTAAAGCCCGACGATCGCTGGGCCATCGTCGCCTACATTCGCGCCCTGCAAATGAGTCAAAGCGTTCAAGAGTCCACTCTTACTGCTGAAGACAAGGCGCTGATCGCGAAGACTGCGGCCGAATACGAAAAGAGCCTTGAAACTGCGAGCCATAGCAAAGAAAAGGAGGCGAAGTAAACAACAATGAGCCACGAATCTAAAGATGCCCCGGCAATGAACTTTGCTCGCGTTGGCAACACATCCTTCATGCTCGCGCTCCTCGGCGTAGCCGCCATGGTGATTTGCGCGTTCGTCGCCAAAGAAACTTTCTGGTCGAGCTACCTCTTTGGGTACATGTTCTGGATTTCTCTCACCCTGGGCTGCCTTGGCCTCACCACACTGCATCACACGGTGCGTGGATCGTGGGGACTCTCCGTGCTCCGATTGTTCGAAGCAGGAGGCGGTCTCACCATGTTCATCGTCTTCGCGGTGGCCATGGTCCCCATCCTTTTCGGAGGCATGGAAGGGCTTTATCACCACTGGGTCCATATCGATCCGAAGGATCCGGTGCTCGTGCACAAGGCGCCGTACCTCAATGTCGGCGGATTCATCATCCGCGCCGCGATCTACTTCATTCTTTGGGGCGGATTCTCGTGGGCGTATCAGCGCAGTTCGCTGAAGCAAGATCAAACCGAAGACGCATCCATGGGCTCGCGCCGATCGAGCTGGGGCGCGGTCGGAATCGTCACTTTTGTCCTGTCCATGACCTTTGCGATCACCGACTGGGTGATGAGCATTGACCCGCACTGGTTCAGCACGCTCTTTGGCTTCCTGTTCGTGATCTATTCGGTCCTGGCGGCGCTTTCGCTCGGAACGTACATCGTCACTCGATACGCGAACCACGCACCGTACAACCAGATCGTCACGCCGGCACTGCAGAAGGACCTGGGGAACTTGCTCTTCACGTTCACCATGTTCTGGGGCTACTTCCAGCTCAGCCAATTCCTGATCATCTGGTCTGGAAACCTGCCCGAGTTCACCGGCTTCTTCGCCGTGCGAAACACGGGATGGCTCCTGTACCTCGGTGCATTCAACATCTTCTTCGCCTTCTTCTTGCCTTGGTTCCTTCTCTTGGCGCCACGCACGAAAAAGGTCACGAAATCCCTCATGCTCGTCGCCGCCTGGATTTTCTTCATGAGAATTCTGGACTGGTTCTGGGTTGTCATTCCGTTCTTCCGACCTACCGTGGCGATGACCGACGTAGTTTGTTGGCTAGCCTTCGGATTCATCTGGTTCTGGATATTCGGAAAGCAGGCCGCGAAGTACCCGCTCCTGCCAAAGCATGACGAAAGACTCGTAAACGCAAAATTGGAGGCTCAACATGGGCACGCATAATCCAACACCTGAAGATCCAAAAGAACTAGAACAGGCTATCCAGCAGGGATACGACCACCGAGAGATTGATTTCTCCAAGGTTGGAAAGTGGACCGGAGCAGGCACCGTTGGCCTTGTTGTCTTCTCTCTCTTGGTGACATGGGGCGCGCTTAAGGCCTATGATGCCGTGGTCGCAAAGTCTCCGAACCCGGCGCTTCGCGAAAACGCCATGGTGCGGACAGACTTGCCGCCTGCGCCATTGCTGCAATCCAACGTCACCGCGAAAAAAGACATCGAAAACCTTCGCCGCGCAGAAGAGGAGCATCTTCACACGTCGAAGCCGGTACCCGGCAAACCCGGATACGTTTCAATCCCCATTGAGGTAGCCATGGAGAAACTCGCTGCCCAAGGCCTCCCCGTTCAGAAGCCAACCACAGGAAACTAATGAAGAAGATCGCCGCCGTCCTTATGATGCTGATGATGCTCGTCCAATTTGGATTGAGCCAGTATAAGGATGCGTCTGGCGCTCTGACAAGCCGCATCACCGACAACATCGGAATCGATGACAAGCGCGGGGCCGTGGTCCCTCTTGCCATCGAGTTTCTCGATGCCGACGGAAACAGAGTCTTGCTTCGAGATGTGATCAAGGATCGGCCCGTGATCCTCATGCCGATCTTCTACACTTGCCGGAGTGCCTGCAACTTGGTATTCAACGGGGTGCTCGAGGTCGTGCGAAGCTTCAAGACCTGGGAACTGGGCAAAGACTACGACATCATTTGCATCAGCATCAACCACAACGAAACCCCGAAAGACGCGCAAGCGCGGAGAACGCTGGTGCGTGATGTTGTCGTCGATTCCATGAAAAAGAAGGGATTCGACAAGGGTTGGCACTTCCTCACCGGCACCGAGGCCAATATCAAGGCCGTGACCGACTCGGTTGGCTTCCGCTTCCAATACGACGCTAAAACGAAAGACTTTAACCACGCCGCAGGCGTGATTCTGCTCACTCCCGATGGCGTAGTCTCGAGCTACGAATATGGAGTGTCCTACGTACCCATCTCCGTTCTGAAGAACCTTCAAACGGCGAAGGCACAACGCATTGGCCCCGAGGCTCAAAAGAGGCTGTTTGGTTGTATCGAATTCGATCCAAACACCCAGTCCTATAAACTCAACGTGCTCCGAGCGCTGCAAATCTCTTGCTACGCCACGGTCGCAACGCTGATCATAAGCATTTTTGTAATGGAGTCCAAGCGACGCCGTCGACTAAGCAACCCGTTGGGGGACGCCGGAGGGCCGACCACAAAGGTCTAAACACATTCCTATGAACTGGAAATTTGCACCAGAACAAGCAAGTAACTTTGCACTACAGCACGATCTGATCTTTTACACGATCACGATTCTAACGATCCTCTTTACGATCATCGTTGGCGTCATGGTGGCCGTTTTTGTGGTCAAATACCGACGCGGAAAGGTGGCCGACCGGTCTAATCCAGTTCATGACAACCACAAGCTCGAACTGATGTTCCTGGGCATCCCCACCCTCCTCGGACTTGCTATTTTCGGATGGTCGACCAAGGTCTATCTAGACATGCGGACCCCGCCGAAGGACGCATACGAAGTGTTCGTCATCGGAAAACAATGGATGTGGCACCTCCAGCATCCAAACGGA
This sequence comes from uncultured Chthonomonas sp., assembly GCA_964496145.1. Taxonomy (GTDB): domain Bacteria; phylum Armatimonadota; class Fimbriimonadia; order Fimbriimonadales; family Fimbriimonadaceae; genus UBA2391. The sequence goes on from CAZBXR010000019.1 coordinate 27,513, forward strand.
ATTCGAGAGAACAACGAGCTTCACTTGCCGATCAACCGTCCGGTAAAGCTCACCATGATCAGCCAAGACGTGATCCACGCGTTCTACCTGCCGCAAATGCGGGTGCAATACCACGTGGTCCCGGGCCGATACACGTCCCTTTGGTTCACCCCTACGAAAGAAGGACGATTTAACATTTTCTGCACCATCCACTGCGGAACGCAACACTCTGAAATGGGCGGATACGCCTACGTGCTCAACGAGAAGGAGTTCCAAGATTGGACGGCAAGCGGCGGAAACCGATTCCGACCGAAGCCAACCTCGGTGGTCGCCCAAGGAAAGCAGTTGTTTGAAGACCTGCACTGCTACGATTGCCACGGAGACAAGGACACTCAAAAAGGCCCCTCGCTCAATGGCATCTTCAATACGGTCCGCAAACTTGAAAATGGGCAAACCGTCGTCGCCGACGAGGGACACATCCGACAATCCATCATTCAGCCGTATGATCGACTCACCAAGGGTTATGGGGTGAGCATGCCGGTCTACGAGTACAAGACACAAGTTTCTGAGGAGCAGATATTGGCTCTCGTCCAATACGTGAGGTCGCTTTCGGGCGTCCCGCAAGCTGCTCCTACAATGGGTCAGGCCAAGCCCGAAGGAGGCCAATAAGCTATGAGCGCCGTCGCTGAACACATTGAAACGCCGAAGGAGAGGGTGAACTACCTCAACGTATCTCACACCCTCAAGTCGTGGTTCCTCACCAAGGACCATAAGAGAATCGCGATGCTGTATCTCATCAGCGTCAGCTTCTTCTTCTTCCTTGGAGGATTGGCGGCTTCCGCGGTTCGACTCGAACTCACCTCGCCGAAGGGAATGCTCATGGCGAGCGAAACCTACAACAAGATGTTCACGGCTCACGGCGTGATCATGATCTTCTTCTTCTTGTTGGTGGGTATCCCCGCGGTGTTTGGAAACTTCCTCCTTCCGCTGATGATTGGGGCGAGGGACCTTGCCTTCCCACGTCTCAACCTCCTCAGTTGGTACCTCTTCATGATCGGGGCCCTCTTCGGAGTTCTGGCTCTCGTATTCGGAGGTGTCGACACGGGTTGGACCTTCTACACCCCGCTAAGCTCGATGTACTCGAACTCTCAGGTGACGTTGGTCCTCGTCGGGGCCTTCATCGCCGGGTTTAGCTCCATCGCCACGGCGGTCAACTTTATCGCCACCATACACAAGATGCGTGCACCTGGACTCACCTGGGGCAAACTGCCGCTCTTCGTGTGGGGGCACTACGCAACTTCGCTCATCATTCTGCTGGGAACCCCCGTGGTTGCCATCACCTTGCTGCTCGTTGTTCTTGAGAGAGTCTTGAAGCTGGGAGTGTTCTCCCCCGAGCTTGGCGGCGACCCGGTTCTGTTCCAGCACATGTTCTGGTTCTATAGCCACCCCGCTGTCTATATCATGATTCTTCCGGGAATGGGCGTGATCAGCGAGATCATCACCTGCTTCTCCCGCAACCGAATCTTTGGCTACAACTTCGTAGCAGGATCGTCGCTGGGTATCGCACTGCTCGGATTCCTCGTGTGGGGCCACCACATGTTCATCTCCAGCCAGTCGATGTACCAAGGCGTCTTCTTTAGCTTCGTCACCTTCTTGGTCGCGGTACCTTCTGCAGTCAAAATCTTCAACTGGTCATTCACGATGATCAAGGGATCGGTATGGCTCACGGCCCCCATGGTGTACGCGATCTCCTTCCTCGGTCTCTTCGTGGTCGGAGGACTCACGGGCCTCTACCTCGCCTCGCTGGCAACGGACGTTCACCTCACGGGAACCTACTTCATCGTGGCCCACTTCCACTACGTGATGGTGGGTGGAACGGTCACGGCGTTCCTCGCGGCTCTCCACTTCTGGTGGCCAAAGATGACTGGCAAGCTGTATCCCGATACTCTTGCGAAGTACAACGCGATCGTCGTCTTCCTTGGGTTCAACCTCACGTTCTTGCCACAGTTTGTGGCGGGTTACATGGGAATGCCTCGGCGATACCACTACTACTATCTAAACCCAGACTTCCAAATCTGGAACATCGCCTCCACCTTGGGTGCATCGGTGCTTGCCGTTGGATTCGTGGTGCCAGTGTTCTATCTCACCTGGTCGTGGAAGAAGGGCCGGCCCTCTCCTGCGAACCCGTGGGGCGCAAAGGGACTCGAGTGGGAAACCGATTCCCCTCCACATCCTCACAACTTTGAAACCATTCCTATTGTCCAAGGCGAAGCGTATGACTACAACGCCGAGGCCGATGAAGCGGAATATCAACGAGAAATGGCTGAAATCAAGAAAGTCCGGTCCGGCCGGGAGGAAATCTAATGTCTGCACACGCAGAGAGACTCGCCCCGGGCGAACACGGAGCTGTTTTCGAGCAGTTTGAAGATCTCGATCAACAGAACGAGACGTACGTTGTGGGTATGTGGGCATTCCTCGTCACCGAGGTGATGTTCTTCGGCGCCCTCTTCATGATGTACGCCACCTACCGATGGAAGTATCAACCCTTCTGGTACGAGATCCACAAAGATCTGAGCGTCCCCCTGGGGAGCTTGAATACTGTGATTCTCTTGGCGTCTTCGTTCTCGATGGCCATGGCCGTCTATTACGCCCAGCATCTCAACAAGAAGAAGCAGCTCATGTGCCTTGGCTTCACCCTGGCATGTGCCTTCGGCTTCTTGGTTGTGAAGTCCATTGAGTACAAGGCAAAAATCGATCACCACCTCCTCCCGACTCTAGGGTTCCAGTGGCATTACGACAAAGTCACCGCCGCCGGAGATCCGGTCCCTGCAGGAGTCGCCGAACTCTTCTACTCGCTGTATTTCGCCATGACGGGACTCCACGGCTTCCACGTGGTGGTCGGAATCCTCGTAATCGGGGCCCTCGCCATCATGGTTGCCCGCGACAGTGTCTACGTCAAAGGAGACTACATCCCGACAGAACTCATTGGCCTGTATTGGCACTTTGTGGACCTCGTCTGGATCTTCCTCTTCCCACTCTTCTACTTGATGCCCTACTAAGATCATGGCTGCACACGCACATTCTGAACAAAAGCACCCCACCAAGGCCGACCTTGTACGGACGATCATCCTCTTGGGCATCCTGATGGGTGTCACCGTCGGTGCTTCCTATATTCACATTCCTGGTGCATGGGGGAGCTTCGCCGCGAACCTCATTCTCATGGTGGTAGCCATCGTCAAGGCTTGCCTTGTCATCTGGTTCTTCATGGGCGTGAAGTATTCCACCCGGCTCACAAAGGTCTATGTCGTGATGGGATTCGCCGTCTTCCTTCTCATGTACCTGTGGTTCATTGACTACTCGACAAGAAGGTACGAACCTGTCCGAGGTTGGGAACCGGAGAAACCTTCGGCGATGCCACGGTATCGCGGCCCGGCCGATGTGAAGACCAACGAAATCACACCTCCAGCCAAGCCCTGAGAGTAAGGGACCGCAACACGGATCGGCCAATCCCACACAGGATTGGCCGATTTGCTTTCTAAGGACTCATTGCTCTACGCTCGAACCATATCATAATAGAAGGCATGAGCACTATCCTCGGGGCGTCAACGTCGCGCACCGTGCGAGCTCCACGTGGGAGCAAGCTGAACTGCAAGAACTGGCTGATCGAGGCCGCCTACCGCATGATCCAAAACAACTTGGATCCAGATGTGGCCGAGCGGCCCGAAGACCTGGTTGTGTACGGAGGAATCGGCCGTGCCGCCAGAAACTGGCCCGCCTTTGATCAAATTCTGGAATCTCTCCAGGCCCTGAACGAAGATGAAACCCTTCTTGTGCAGAGCGGCAAACCTGTGGCTGTTTTCAAAACCCATGCCGACGCGCCCAGGGTCCTGATCGCGAACTCGAACCTAGTTCCCAAGTGGGCCACCTGGGATCACTTTCACGAGTTAGACCAGAAGGGGCTGATGATGTACGGCCAGATGACGGCCGGGTCGTGGATTTACATCGGTTCCCAAGGCATCGTCCAGGGAACCCACGAAACCTTCGTCGAACTAGGACGCCAACACTATCAAGGCGACTGGTCCGGAAAGTGGATTCTTACCGCCGGTCTCGGGGGCATGGGGGGCGCTCAACCCCTCGCCGCCGTCCTCGCGGGGGCGCATTGTATCGTCATCGAATGCCAAGAATCGCGAATCGACTATCGACTTCGCACTCGGTACGTCGACCACAAAGCCTATTCGATCGAAGAGGCGATTGCCATTCTTGAGAAAGCGACAGAACCAACGAGCGTGGGGCTCCTCGGCAATGCCGCCGACCTCATGCCCGAATTCGTCGCGCTCGCCAAGGCCGGTGGCGCAAAGCCAAGCGCGGTCACCGATCAAACTTCAGCCCACGACCTGTACCATGGCTACCTGCCCGCTGGGTGGACTCTAGATCAATGGCTCGAGTGTCAATCAGGCACTCCAGAAGCACGATCCTCTCTTCGGGCGGCGGCGGCGGCGTCATGCAAAACCCACGTCCAGGCGATGCTCGATTTTCACGACATGGGTGTCCCGACCATCGATTACGGCAACAATATCCGTCAGGTCGCGCTGGATGAAGGGCTCTCCCGGGCCTTCGATTTTCCAGGGTTTGTCCCGGCGTGTATCCGGCCCCTCTTCTGCGAGGGCAAAGGGCCGTTCAGATGGGTGGCCCTTTCCGGCGATCCCGAGGACATTTACAAGACCGATGCCAAGGTGATGGAGCTCTTCCCCGAAAATCGTCCGCTCCACCGGTGGCTGGGTCAAGCCCGCGAGCGAATAGCCTTCCAGGGCCTCCCCGCCAGAATCTGCTGGCTTGGCCTTGGCGAGCGCCACGTCGCCGCTCTTGCCTTCAACGAAATGGTGCGCAAGGGAGAACTGTCGGCTCCCATCGTCATCGGGCGTGATCACCTGGATTGCGGGTCGGTCGCGAGCCCAAACCGTGAGACCGAGGCGATGCTCGATGGTTCGGATGCAGTTTCAGATTGGCCCATCCTCAATGCGATGTCGGCCGTCGCCGGCGGAGCCACCTGGGTCAGTTTTCACCATGGCGGGGGTGTCGGCATGGGGTATTCGCAACACTCTGGGGTCGTCATCGTCTGCGATGGATCGCCTGAAGCTGACGCCCGGCTGGAGCGCGTGCTGTGGAATGATCCCGCGATTGGAGTCGTCCGCCACGCAGACGCCGGATACGATCTCGCGCAAGCAGTCGCCCGAGCCAAAGGGCTCAACACGCCGAGCCTAAAGTCATGATCTGGAACCTTCCTGCGACTCTCTCGCTTCGCGATATTCGATCCGCGATCTACCAGCGTCATCAGATCGTTCTGCCAGAGGAGGTGTGGGAGCGGGTTCGCGCAAGCGCGGCCACGGTGCAACGAGTCGTCGCCAAAGGCGACCCCGTGTACGGAATCAATACCGGATTTGGCAAGCTGGCGCGGGTTCGAATTCCCGATCACTCCGCACCAAATTG
>CAZBXR010000020.1:0-32929 GCA_964496145.1 uncultured Chthonomonas sp.
ACGATCGATAGGTCCCCAAGGTTTCTCATCGAGAAATGAATTCCAACTCCCCTCTCAAGGTAATCACCACATTAGACGTAGGAACGGTCCCAAAAAGATTACTGGTTGTTCACAATGACCAGCAATTCAAGCAGAGTTAGAACCTTTGGTCCCACTGGACCATCCACGCCGACTCCAAAGCCGAAACTTCACTCTTCAGTGAGTCCGACGAAGTCATTTGATAGGTGCGATAGACATCGCCCTCCGAAATCTGATAGAAGCCCGCGATCGACTGCTCGGGGATTTGAAACTTCGACCGCGCAACGTGAATCGCCAGCGTTTGCGGCGTCAGCCTCCGGTCAGAGGGCGCCAGGCTCAGGACCGTTGCTTCCGCAGAGTCTTGGATCACATCTCGCAGATCCCAACCGTTGGCACCGCAACCCGTGCCGAAAAGGAGGCCGCAGGCGGAGAACACATAGTTCGGATCGGAAGGAGAAATCGGGAGAAGGTCCAGTTTTCGCACCGCACCCTTGAGGCACTGGCCGCTCCCGGGATAGTGCCTGGCCACGAAGGAGGCTAGGCGGACATCCAGCGTCATTCCAAACTGGCGAGCGATGCTCTGGACGACTTGTGTCCGCTCAACATCGGATGGCTGAGAGATGGTGCCGATGGTCCACTCACGGGAGGAGGGAAGAAAATGGGCGAGATTCTTGGTCACGCGCTCAGATTCCGCCGCGATCAGAGTGGCTTTTCTCGTGCGAATACGCCGTTCGAGCAACCGCTGAAGCTTCACCCGCGTTTTGGCTTGAGCCATCGCGACATGCACGTCATCCAATATCAAAGTGGATTCGTGCTCCATGGCCGCATCAAAATCTTGCGCATTTGCCGCGGAGTAAACGCGCTCTGGCGTTCCCTTCGGCGGAGCGACTTCGGTGGCGGCGCACTCTAGCAGCAAACTCTTGCCCCAACCACTAGGACCGACCACGGCGACATGGGTCGCGAGACCACTTCGGAACAGGACAACTGCTTCTACGGCTCGGATGTTCGAGGGCAACGCGGCGACCGCACCCAAGTCTGGGCGACTGGTCTGAAAGAGGGCATCGGAGAGTTTTCCCGCTCTTTCGGGGCCGGGCTGTTGTGCAACTTTGGTTGCTTGATCCATAGTGGCGAATCCCTCCATGCGTTGGTCTCGGCGCCCCCTATTGCGGACCCCTCAACAACACATCTTCATTTTCCCTAAGGGGTGATTTAGCCGCTTGGCAAAACCGGGTCGAAGGTTAAGACTTTGTATTGAATACTGCATTTCTTGATCTAATTAGCGCAAGAAATGGCCACTTTTTCCTACATTTGCCCAGATTTTCCTGTGGATAACTCTGGCTAGTGTTTGATCTTCTCCCAGTACTTTTCAAAGTCAAACTCAGGGGAGTGCGCCACGTTATGGCAAGTCATACAAGTATCGCGTTCGACCTGCGGCAATCGATGCACCGGGGGGTTCTCGGCGTGGGCCTTGGCAGGGCCATGACAGCTCTCACATCCCACGTTCGCGAGGTCCGGGGTGGCCTTTCTGCTCGCAAATCCGGTGATCTTGTCCAGACCCACGACGTGGCATCCCACGCAGTCTGGGTCTTGGTCATGGTTTTCCTTTTCCAGGGTTCGAAGCGCCTCCCCGTGCGCGGAATTCTTCCAGACATCGTGGGCTTGGGCGTGGCAAGACATACAGGAGGCCGATCCTGCGAACGCCTCGGACGGGCTTCTTGGAAGCCGCCCCAACAGGCCCTCGCGCCCAACCCGATTGAGATACAGCGACATCACTTGGCGACCGCCAGGGTCGTCCACCACTTCGGGGCCCAATGAGATCACGCGATACTTGACGAGCTTATCTCCGGCCAAAGTGAACTGTACGAGAGACTTCCCTTTCTCTCCTACGGTTAGAAAAGCCGTCCCCTTTTCCTTGAACGGCGCAGGCGGAACCTCGCCATCCACGCGATAAAAAACGATCCTTGCCTTCCCTGCGTAGCGCCTCGCTTCTGCGAGAGGACCATCCACATGAAGAATAGTTGTCGACATGGGCCGTCCGCCCAGAACAGAATCAGGCTCGGCCCCCGCGCCAACAGAAAAGAGCTCGAATGCTCCGAGCGAGGCGGAGACGGTGGCCAGAGTGGAATCGGTTTCTTCACTTCGCACGAGGAGACCCGTTCTGCCGTGGAGACTCCTCAAGGTTCCTTTTCCTAGCAGCTGATCCTCCTGCCCCACGGTCACGGCAGAGGCCCCAACCTCCTTTGCCAAGTCGAGAATCGCGTCCGCTTTCAGTTCTTGCTGCCGGGTAGGAACCCCATCGCTCAGGGGTCCGAGAAGGACCACGTATCCCGGTTTTGATCGGATCGCGGTAGCGAGCCGGACGATTCCGCCCTTCATGGGTTTCACGCACCCGCACGGGCTCAAGTAACCCTGGAAGTTTCCCGCAAAGGAGAAGCTTGTCCCCTCGGGTTTGCTCACGACGGCGGTCCCCACGAGTGCCAACGACGCCGCGAGCATCAAGAGTTTCATGTGATGCTTCCGGTCACAGGAATGAAGATTTCCGGCTGTTTGGGGTCGTTGGTTTGGAGTCGCAAAGTTCCATCGATGAGGCCGCTTGTATCCATCCCGTCAAACTCGATTGTCACTTGGTGCTCTTCCATCGGCTTCCCTTTGGTATACACGACCCGGACGTTGGGGACATCGCAGCTTGCTCCGGTGAGGGAAAACATGTGACCAGGTTTTGTGATCGTCACCGTGACTCGGGCGGGGGTCTTTTTAGGAATGATCCCGAGATAGGCGCTCGAGGGGAAGCTCGCAATACCCCGTTGAACCTCGAAGCCATATTGAATCTGTTCCCAGCCCTTCTCTTTCGATTCGAGCACCAAAGTCGCTCCGTATCGCCCCGGCTGTAGCTCTGTGCTTGCCAAAACGACGACCTTGTAGCCCTTCTCCGTCTTCCCCGGCGCTCCAGGAAGTTCACCGGTCCAAGGTTCAACCTCGGCGATCCCGGCGATCCCGACGAGCCTGGCCGCCGTCAAATCGAGCGGCGCACCTCGGGGAACGAAGTAGAAAGTCGACTTAAAGCTCGAGTCCTCGGTGACGTAGATTCGGTTCCGACTAGTGCCGACCAATTCGTATCTCGGAGTGACCTGCATGTTGACGGGAATTCGGGTGACCGATGCCTCCGGGTCATTTGTGTAGAGGTAAATCGACTTTGAGAACTCGCCCGGGAACTCTCGCGTCGAGGAATAAATGGTCACAAGCTCCGTCTTGCCCGCCGCGACCGTGGCGGGGGCCGACACCGAAAAACAACTGCAGTCCGGGACGAACCGGAGGTTGAGGACTCCCGAGCCGGTGTTCGTGACCGACATCGTCCAAGAAACGATGTCCCCTTGAATCACGCTCGGCTTCGGCTGAGTGAGCGCCTTGACGTCCGATTGGTAGCGAGGCGCCACCGCCTTCACCTTCTGCTTCTCTTTGGCGTACTTGCCGATGAGATCAGAAATGGCAACATTCTTCTTCGCCGCCGCCGCGACTCCCGGAATCAAGGTGGTGTCCATGGCGTACATGCCATCTGCTCGGTTCATCACGCTGGACGACGCAAACTGCCTCTCCAGACCGAAGAACCGACCCATGGCGTAGGCAAACTCGTTTCGAACTTCACGCTCGGTGATGGGGGTACTCGCGGCGGATCGCTTCAAAGCAATCACAGCTTCGATCACGGGGCCTTGAGGATCAAAATCTTCGAGGAAAACGGCCCCGGCGGGTGTTTTCTCTCCCGCTTCGGGGGGAAGATTCTGGACAAACGTCACCTTGACTTGGCCTTTTGCGGCAAAGGAAACCTTCAATTCTGGATAGTATCGTCGCCAAGCCTCTACGGCGGCGTTCCTTCCTCGAATGAACGCGGGCCGGCTCTTTGCAGGCACTGTGGAATCGTCCCATTGCACGATCAGCGAGCCCGAAGGCATCAGATTTCGTACGGCCGCCGCCTTGGCGAATTCACCCTTTTCTAGGTGCGTTGTGGCTCTCTGGATCAGCTCTTGAAAATGGCGACTCGTCCCCGCGGCGGGGTCAAGAGAGGGCAAGGGTGCGCTCAGTGCAAGACTCAGGGAGAGAACATTGGCGATCCACATACTCATTTGAAGGTACCCGGTAGGTCCTGACGGTTCAAACCATCCCTCGTTTCCTTTTCTTACGTCTTACGAGGCAGCCTCATCCCCGCTTTGAGCTTTGCGCATCTGATCCAGCTCTTGGGAGGTTTCTTCCCATCGGTTCATCGCAACATCGAGAGCGACGCTGGCCTCTTCGAGAGATGCCGCCAATTGGACAAAATCCGCCTCGGGAGGTGCTTCCTCCAGAATCTTGCCGCGCTGCTGGACAAGTTCCTCAGCCGCAACCACGTCTTCCTCCATTTGGACCACGTCTTTTTCCAACTTCGCGATGAGTTTGCTGAGTTCTCGGGGAGAGATCGAACTTGGTTTCTGCTCTTCGACAACCACGGCTTTCTTCGGAGCGGCGCCGGCGGGCGACCCCTTCGAGCGCCAGAGTCGGTACTCGGCGAAGCTGCCGCCGTATTCGATGACCTCGTTCCCCCGCATGTCGAGTGTGGACTTGGTCACTGTTTCGAGCAACCACCGGTCGTGGGAAACAAGAATCAGAGTCCCGACATACTCTTGCAACACCTCCGCCAACGCTTCTCTGGAGGGCATGTCGAGGTGGTTGGTGGGCTCGTCGAGCACAAGAACGTTTGGATTTTGGGCCGCGAGCACGGCAAGCTGAACTTTGTTTCGCTCGCCCCCGCTCAAAGTCTTGATCGGTCGAGTTGCGTCATCGCCAGAAATCAAAAACCGACCAAGTAGATTCCTGGCCTCACCCATGGTCATACCAAGCCCGAAGTGCATTGTTTCGAGCGGAGTCGCGTCATGATCGAGCGATTCGGCATCCTGAGTAAAGTAGCCAACTTCGACATTCGAACCCAAGCGAACGCTTCCGCTCGTGGGGGCTAATTTGCCCAACAGAATTTTGACGAGCGTGGACTTCCCCGCCCCATTCAACCCGATGATCCCCCAACGGTCTCCCCAGCGGACCGTCCACGAAAGATCTTTGAAAAGGGTCTCCGTCTCGAACCGCATGGTGACTTTTTGAGCCTCGGCCACGATATCCCCGCTTCGCTTCGTTACTTTGAGCGAGGCCTTCATGCCCGCCTCGGCCTTTGGTGCGCTGATGGCACTCGCCTTGAGCTTTTCTAACTGCTTGAGGCGGCCCCGAGCCTGAGCCGTGCGCTGACTATTCATGAACCTTCGGACAAACTCGTCTAACTTGTCCATCTGTTGAGCCTGTCGCCGTGCCACCTCGGCCATGCGTGCCTCATCCTCTTGGCGAAGAACAAGATACTTGTCGAAGTTCCCGGGATAGCTCTTTGTGAACCCGTCGCGAAGCTCCACCACTCGATCTGCGGTCGCTTGCAAAAATCGTCGGTCGTGTGAAATGAGAAGAACCGCCCCGTGGTAGTGCCGAATCCAGCCCTCTAGCCACTCGACCGCCTCGAGGTCGAGGTGGTTGGTGGGCTCGTCCAAGATCAAAACCTCGGGTTCTTCGAGGAGCAGTTGGGCCAGGAGCAATCGAGTTCGCTCGCCCCCGCTCAGTTTTCCGACCGGCTTTTCGAACTCGTCCTCCTCAAACCCCATCCGGTTCAGAACAACCTTCAGGCTAATCTCCATCGTTTGACCACCCTCAGAATCGAAGTGGTCGCGAAGCATCGCATACTCCTCAAGATCTTCATCTGAGGGTGAGTTCTCCAGAATCGCCTCAAGCTCGGTGAGCCTCTTTTCGATCTCGACGAGGTGTTGCCGCGCTTGCTCGGCAACCTGGTACACGGTTTTGTCGAGAGGAAGCGTTGAGTTTTGGCTGAGATAGCCGATTTTCGCCCCTCTGGCCCACTGCACAGACCCTGCATCGGGTTGCAAATCCCCGGTGAGGATCTTGACGAAGGTCGACTTCCCGGCCCCGTTTCGACCAATGAGCGCCACTCTTTCCCTTCGGTCAAGGCGTAATTCGGCCCCCTCTAAGATGACCTCGTTGGCAAATTCCTTTCGCACTCCAGTGGCAAGCAATAGCATCCAATGTCCATTGTACTTTCCGACCGGGTATCCTCAGGGACTCCGGCCGGGGTGGCGGAATGGTAGACGCGGCGGTCTCAAAAACCGCTAAGGTAATACTTGTGCGGGTTCGAGTCCCGCCCCCGGCACCAAAAATGCAATGGCAGCTTCGCCCTCCTCAGAGTTGCTTACCGAACAACAGCAATCTGCTCTTGTCGAGGAACTTCTTCTCCACGCCTCTATGCGCTTTCCCCTCGGGCGGCCGTTTACTTGGGGTTGGGGCCGATTTAGAACCACCGCCGGCACGGCCGACTTTGTCAAGTTCCATATCTCCCTCAACAAGAAGCTTCTCTGCACCGAGGAGCGACTTCGGCTTACCACCCTGCACGAGTACGCGCACCTTCTCGCGGTGGCTCGGGTGGGCACGAAAGGGCGAGGTCATGGGCCGGCATGGCGTCAGGCGATGCAAGATTTAGGGCTCCCTGTAAGGGTGAGACATGACTACGAGGTGCAGAGAAACGAAACCCGGAGCCTCGTGGTGTATGCATGCCAGAAGTGCCATTTTCGCTTCCAGCGACGACGCGCCTTACCGCGAAAAGGGAAATACATTCACGCCGGATGCGGTGGAGCCCTCAAGCTCGTCGAAAGAGTTTCCGTGACGACCGAGACGTTGAACTCGTAGTACCTGTTGGTCGTACGCATGTGGATTGTCAACGCTGCCCAAAGTAAGGAAGTGGATGTGAGAACGGTTCAAGAGACCTCTCTCTCGACACAAGACTTAATCCACCGAGCCGGATGCTGTCTTTTGCGCACTCTGCGCGAGATGGCCACCCCCGAATCTCGAATCACTATCTTTTGCGGGAAGGGCAACAACGGGGCCGACGGCCTTATCCTCGGGAAACTCGCCCTTGAGGCAGGATTCATGGTGGAGTGCCTCCTTGTCTATCCTGAACACGAGTTGGGCCTCGATTGCCGAGAATCGCTGGAAATTGCTCGTCGGGCGGGCGTGAAAGTCACTCCTATGCAAAGCCCACAAGGCAAAGCGTTGGCCGAGTGCGCCGGATGCTCAAGCGTGGTCGTCGATGCCATCTTAGGCACGGGTGCTCGCGGAGCCGTGGAGGGAGCGACCCTCGAGGGAATTGAAGCGATCAACAAGTCAGGAGCGCCGGTGCTGTGCGTCGATGTCCCTTCTGGGATTATCACCGACACCGGCGAAGACTGCACGGCCAGCGTTTGGGCCACAAAAACGGTGGTGATGGGCCAACCCAAGCCGTATCTCTTTCAGGGCCTGGGGATGACCCACGCGGGCGAGTGGTCCGTCGCTGACATTGGGTACCCCTGCGATCTCACCCGAATCCCCCGAGACGCTCGCCTTATGGACCGCTCGTGGATTTCTGGAATCCTTCCCGACCGCTCGAAAGGCAACCACAAAACCGAAAATGGCCGGTTGCTGATCGTGGCAGGGAGTCACACCATGCCAGGTGCGGCGGTTCTCGCGGCCAAGGGCGCTCTTCGTTCCGGGGCCGGAGTGGTCACCGTCGCCGGGGTCCCGACCGTTTGCCAAGCAATAGCCGCTCATCTGCCGGAAGTCATCTTAATGCCCCTGCCCACCTTAGAGAACGGCGAGTGTGACCCTGATGCCGCCGACCTCATCTTTGCGGCCCAATCTCGGTTCGATGCCGCCTTGTTCGGCCCGGGATTGGCCTCGGGTCCTGCCACATCCACGATGTTGAGCCGCCTTTGGGCCGATTGGCAGATTCCGTGCACCATCGACGCGGCGGCCCTCAACGTGGTGGCCGGAGGAGCCTCTCTCCCGAACGTCCCGTGCGCGCTCACGCCCCATCCGGGCGAACTAGGAAGATTGCTCAACCGCACCACGGCGGAGGTCAACTCATTTCGATTCGGTTCCGTACAGGAAGCCGTGCGGAAATTCGGAAAAACATGCCTCATCAAGGGGCCGCACACCATCATTGGAGCCCCCCAAGAACCCCTCAACGTGAACCCAACGGGCAACCCGGGGATGGCGACCGCCGGTATGGGCGATGTGTTGGCCGGAATCGTGGCTTCACTCATGGGGCAACAACTTCCGCCCTACTACGCAACCTCGGTGGCGGTGTACTGGCATGGGCTCGCGGCCGACATGGTAGCGGCAGAGTCCGGGGCAATTGGAATGCGCGCGAGCGATGTCGCGACAATTTTGCCTAGAGCCCGGGCTAAAATCACGGCTACGTGTATCGAATAGCTCGCTTTGTCCGCATTTCAGGCGTGATCGCAGGGAGTTTCTCCCTTGCGGCTGCCCAAGAACTCAAGATTGTGTTCCCCTCGGAGGCCGACCGCATTGTCTGGGTGAGCGAGGAGATTCCGTCGGCGCCCAAGTCGAGTCCTGTCTCAAGTCGAGAAGTCCTCTTGTCCAGCAAAGATACGGCGACTGGACCTTGGGTGTATGTCCTGGATGTCCAAGCCAATACGATTGCGGCCAAAGAGATACAAGGAGTTTCTCCCACTTGGACCGTGACCGAGAAGGACTTTACGCGTATCGGCGCCGTGAAAGTCCGCGTCCAGCACAAGGGATCTCCATTGAAGTCCGGGGTGGTGACATTCACTCAAGGAAAGAGCACTCGGACCGGAATTCTCGCCGAATCGGACGGCGGCGAACTGAGCTTTTATGGCCTGTTGGCCGGGCCGACGATCCTCTCGGTCAGCTACAAGTCTGAGGGCGCGACCCTCGATTTCAAGCCATTTCCCTCAACGACTCTAGACCTGAAGGGAGCCAAGGACCTCTCGCCGTTTGTCGTCGAGGTCCCCAAGGAGACCGAGACCATTCAGGCTTCGGGCGGAACTTCAACCAAGGAGTCGACAGCGAAGACAGAGTCTGGGACCGAAAAATCTACTTCCACTCCCACACCCGAGGGTCCTTCCACGATTCAACGGATTATCAACACGCTCGTGGGCCTCGCTCTCGGCGTCGGCTTGCTTTACGGCCTCCTTTGGCTGCTGCGCAACAAGCGAGAGGAAGTTGTGAAGCGTCTTGAAAATCTTGGGGTCTCGATTCCAGAAGACCCCAAAGAGGACCCCGTGCAAGCGGTCGTGCCGGCCAAACCGGAACCTATCCAGCCGATTATGCTGGGAGCCGACGCCGCCCCCACTCCGGCGGGTGGCCCGGTCTCAAGTTTTGCCGCGCCGGTCGCGCCTGGACAGCCACGGCTTGTCGGATCAGCCGGCCTTCACCTAGACCTTCAAGAAGGGGTTCTTTCCGTGGGCCGCGAGGCTCCCGCTCAACTCGTGATCGCCTCCAACTCGGTATCGCGCACCCACGCGACCGTGACGGTCCAAGGGTCCACGGTGACCGTATCGGATGCTGGAAGCACGAATGGCACCTTTGTAAATGGACAAAAAATCGACTCTCCGACAACTTTGCGGCATGGTGACCAAGTCTTCTTTGGTACAGAGGGATTTCGATTTGAGGTCTGATAACATTTGAGCCGTGCCATTTTATTGATGCTTGTAGGCGCCTTGGGGGGCCTGCTGGGCTGGTTGATTTCCGAGCCTTTCGCCCCGAAGGTATACACAGATGTCGTTGCCTGGGGGAGATTTGAAACGATCATGGGGTTCGCCGTGGGGTCCCTCGTGGGGATGGGAATTGGGGGAGTCTCGGGCTACTTCCAAGGCTCCAGAAAACACCTCATCCGAGGGATCGTATTCGGACTCATTTTTGGGTTCCTGGGAGGTCGTCTTGGCATCTCCCTCGGGTCTAAGATTTTCGATATGGTCCTCGCGGGCAGAGATCAGTTGACCGCAAACCCCGTGTCGATCATAGTCGCGAGAGCCGCCGGCTGGTCCATTTTCGGAGGATTCCTCGGACTCGCCGAAGGAGCCGTTGGCATGAACATTCGCCGGGCGGTCCAAGGCTTGGTGGGTGGGTTGATTGGCGGCTTTGCCGCCGGGATTGTCTTCGACATGGTGGGTATGAGGATCGGAGCCGCCATTGCCCTTGGCAATCCGGGGCAAGCGAAAGAGGTCGGGGCCATTCCACGCGCCATTGGCCTTACCACTGTTGGCGCGGGCATTGGCCTTTTCATCGGCATCATCGAAGCCGTGAGCAAGGTGGCTTGGGTTCGACTTGTATTGGGCCGAAACGAGGGCCGCGAATGGCAGCTTGATGGGGCACAAACCAACCTTGGGCGCGATGAAAGAGCGCACATTCCGTTGTTCGGTGATCCCAACGTGACTCCCCTGCACGCGATGATCCTCAAAACCGGGAGAAACTACGTCCTCCAAGACAATCAATCGCCGATCGGCACGGGTCTGAACGGCGCGCGCGTCATGCAAGCCCCCTTGAACCATGGCGACACGATCATGATTGGCTCACACCAACTGCAATTCTTCCTTCGAGGAGGGAAAGCGGTGCCAAGACCGGTGGATGGACGAGTCATGATGCCCATGCAGCAGCCGATGGCCCCGATGCCTCAGCAAGTCCCCATGAACCAAACGGTCATGCATCAACCGGTGCCCCAGCCTCATCCGATGGCTCCGACACAGGCCGTTGCCCCCCAGACTTTTACCCTTCTCGCCACGGCGGGGCCCCTCGCAGGTCAGCGATTCCCGGTTCTCAGTTCCATGGAGATAGGACGCGAGATTCCGTCGATCCCTCTGGCCACAGATTCAGGCGTTTCGCGGCGTCATGCAAGCCTTCTTCCCACTCCCGGAGGCCTTCAGATCACCGACCTCGGCAGTACCAACGGGACCCTCGTCAATGGCGCGAGGGTGCAATCCACCCTCTGCCAAAAGGGTGATTTCGTGCAAATCGGATCTTCCACATTCCAAATCGAGTAATTTCAGTCGGAAAATCCGTCAATAATCCTAGTACACATGAATCCGACTGGCTCTGATCCGAATCGAACTGTACTGGGTGGTCCAGATCCTAACAAAACGGTGTTGGGAGGCCCAGATGCAAACCGGACGCAAGCGATTGCTCCCCCCTTGCTCGGAAACGCCAATCGGACGACCGCACTTTCTCCCGACCAACTGCCCGGACCCGCCGGCACCCTCACGGTCGCCGTCACCCCCAGCCGAGTCGCGACGATGGCCAACGGCCCCGCTCGAGAGCAGTTTCTCATCGAAATCAAAGGCGGAGCCGACTTTGGTTTGCCCGGTCTTGGCGTAGGCGCGCCACGGACCCCATTGAATCTGTGCTTGGTTCTCGACCGAAGCGGCAGCATGGAGGGAGCGCCTCTGGAATACGCCCGTCAATCGTGCGCGTACGTCGTCGACATGCTCACCCCGAACGATGTGTTGAGCATCGTGACTTTCGAGGAAGTGGTGGAGGTACTGATGCCTCCCCAACGCGTGACCAACAAAGACGCCATCAAGCAGGGGATCTCTCAGATTCAGCCCGGGAACACCACGAATCTTTACGACGGACTCTCGTTGGCTACCCACCAGCTTTTGAGCGCGCAAGACGCCTCTCGCGCGACTCGGATGATCGTCCTGACGGACGGCGATCCCACGGCGGGGATCAAAGACTTTGGAACGCTCACCGCCCACGCGGCCGAAATCAAGGCCAAGGGCATTACCGCAACGTTCCTCGGCTTTGGTCCGGACTACAACGAAGAATTGCTTGCGGCCCTCGCCAAAAGAGCGGGCGGAAACTACTACTACATCCCCAGCCCGGAGCTTCTACCCGAAGTTTTCCGCAAGGAGCTTGAGAAGTTGGTCTCCGTCTCGGCGCAGAACCTCTCTTTGCACTTCAAGCTTGCAAGATGGGTGAAGCTTCGAACAGCCACCGGCTTGTCAACACCTCCAACGGATAGCAAGTTCAGCCTCACACTCACCGACCTCGAACGAGGCTCAAATCTGAAAACGCTCATCGATGTTGAGTTTCAGAACCACCCCCTGGGGCATTACCGCGTGGCGGCTGGAAAACTGGAGTACGACAACATCCAGACAGGTCGCCCGGAGTCGATCGATGTCGATCTTGTGATGGAATTCACGGCGGATGCCGCGAAGTATTCGGTGCCGGCAAACCCGGTCGTGACCCAGGCGGGCGAGCTCATGGCGGTAAGCCGCCAAGTCGAAAAGACGATCCTCGGCCTGAAAACGGGCCAGATCACAAGCATAGGTGCCATTCAAGAATTGCAGAAAACGCAGATGATTTTGGCGAACGAAGGGCGTGCGATGGAAGCTCAAGAAGTCACCATGGCTCTTCGAGCGCTCCAATCGGGCCAGGTGGGCGAGGCGGAAAAGACGCTCATGGGCACAATGGTGAACCTAGACCAAGGAAAATCCAAGAGCTAATTTCAATCTAGCATCCCTCACAGGTTGAGTCTCTGCCTCTATGTGGAAGAAATGCCACAGGAGAGAGAGTAGATGTCCGTTGAACATTCCTTTTGGGAAGGCGTAACTTCTGGGAACCGTAAGCTCGTGGCCGATGCCCTCGTGTCTAGCTTATGGCTTGCCAACGCCCGCGACACGAACGGCACGCCCGCCGTTCTCGTGGCTCTCTATCGGCATCATCGAGAGATTGCCGACCTCCTCATTGCCATGGGCGCGGAGATGGACATTTGGATTGGCGCCGCCACCGGTGACCTCCAAGTCATCGAGAGTTGGGCAGAAAACGAACCCACTTCGGTGGATGCTCTCTCCACCGACGGGTTTTTGCCGCTTTGCCTAGCCGCGTTGTTCAGCCAACACCAAGCGGTTGTCACCCTCTTGGGTCGAGGGGCAAACCCGAACCTTCGGTCTCGGTCGATGGACTATCTTTCGCCGCTCGATGCCGCGGTTCTGGGAGGAAGCGTGGAGTGCGTGAAACCGCTCTTGGCCCGAGGCGCATCTCCGAACGATAGAAACCGCATTGGGTACACGCCCCTGCATCTTGCCGCTCAATATGGTCGCGTAGAAATGCTCTACCCTCTGCTTCAAAAGGGGGCCTCCTCGCAAATCCTTGACGCAAGAAACCTCACTCCGCTCCAAGTGGCGGAGGCCAATGGGCGCGCGGAAGTCGTTCAGTACCTTCGCGAGAGTGCCTAAACTAGGGCGGCCCTCGGTGTAGACTCCACGGCATGCAACGCCTGCGGCTCGAAAGCTGCCCTTGGACCCTTCAACCGGTTCGGCCGGAACTTGGATTTTCCCGACCCATGGTCTGGCCACTCGGGGAGATCGAGGCTCAGCTTCCTGGCTCTGTCCACCAGATTCTCCACGAGAACGGCATCATTGCAGACCCTCTCACCCATGCGCACGCATTGGGCATGGAGTGGATCGACGAGACCGACTGGTTATTCAAATGCCGGTTCTCTTGGGCTCCAGAAAACGAGTGGCCGCGAATTGTTCTGCGTTTTGACATGCTCGACACCGTGGCGACCGTCACCTTGAATGGCGTCGCGGTCGGGTGCTCCGACTCGATGTTCGTCCCCCAAGAATTCGACATCTTCGACGCGCTGATCGAAGGGGAAAATGTTCTTGAAGTCCAGCTGGCAAGCCCCGTGCGAACAGGGGTGGAGAGGCGAAAAGAGTGTTTCGCGAGAGAGGAGATTGCCTGGTCGACCCCGATGTTTGATGAGCGGGCGTTTCTACGAAAGGGGCAATGGATGTCGGGTTGGGACTGGGGTCCGCGTCTCGTTTCCTGCGGCATCGGAGGCTCCGTCGAGGTGATCGCCTATGAAAATCGGCTCGTTCATGCCCAGATTTCAAGCGAGCCTCACGAAGGCGGCTTCCGAGCGTGGCTGGAGGCTGAAATTGAGGGAGAAGGGGAGGCCCAGGTGATCTGGGCGGACGGGAGCATAGGGGTTGAGAAGTTCCTCGAGGGTCCCCTTTGGCATCCACGGGGCTATGGAGACCCGCACCTCCACGAGGCGACCATCCAGTTTGGGGAGCAACGAATTCCGGTTCGATTTGGCCTCCGGTCTATCGAGTTACGACGAGAGCCCGATGAGCAAGGAGAGTCGTTTGAATTCCTTGTCAATGGCGTGCCCATTTGGTGCCGAGGAGCAAACATCATCCCCTCCTCTTCCTTCCCGCATCGCGAGGATGTGCAGCAACTTCGGGAGTCTCTCACGCAATTCGCTGAGGTCCACGGAAATTGTCTTCGCGTTTGGGGCGGAGGGGTGTATCCGAGTGAGGCGTTCTTTGACATTTGCGACGAACTCGGGATTCTCGTGTGGCAGGACTTCATGTTCGCGTGCTCGCACTATCCCGACAGTCCTTCGTGGCAACAAGTGATCTTCGACGAGGCAACTGCGCAAATCAAACGACTGGGGGCAAGGCCGAGCCTGGCGTTGTGGTGCGGAAACAACGAGATTCAGCAGATGTTCGAGCAAACTTGGGGAGGAAAGGAGAACTTTCCCGCCCGGGCCCATGGACCGATTCTCTGGGAAGAGGTCATTCCTTCGGCGCTTTCGGCGCGAGGAATTTGCACCCCGTACATCTCGACAAGTCCGATCGGGACCGGACCCGAGATCCCGGCTTCGCCCGATCCTAACAAGTCGGGTTGCAACGCCGGTCACTATGGCGATCAGCACTTTTGGGAGGTTTGGCACGGCTCGGGAGATTGGGCCGCCTACCGAGACTCACGAGCGAGATTCTCGAGCGAGTTTGGGTTTGCCTCGTTCGCAGGGGCCGCCACTTGGCAAGCCGCCCTCGGCGATGCCTGGCATGACGACGCTTCCAAAACCATTCTCCAAACGCACAACAAAACGGGAAAGTCTCTTGAACAGCTTCGAAGGCTGGTGGAGTTGCACTATCCAACCTGCGAATCGGTCCTCGACTTGGCGTTGTACTCGCAGTGCAATCAGAGAGACGCGATGATTTGCGCTCTAGAGGCCTACCGAACGCATCACTTTTGCCGTGGGGCTCTCATCTGGCAATGGAACGACCTTTGGCCCGCGATCAGTTGGGCGCTTCGCGATTTCAATGGAGAAATAAAGCTGGCCGGGGTCGAGCTTCAGCGACTTTTCCATCCCCTTCTTTTTGGCGCAGACGTTCGTCCCGAAGGCCTTGAGGTCCGTTACGCCGCCGACGGGCTGGCCACCTTGCCCGAATCCGTTACGGTGGAATTTTTTGACACCTTCCAGCGCCACTGTTTGGGACAAACCGAGTTGAAAATTCCCCTCGCGGCGAACCAGGGGCCGCTTCAAGATGCGCGTGGAATCGTAGGCTCCCTCTCTTGGCTTCATGAGAATGCCTCTCAAGAGGCGGCGGTGATTCGACACCCAGAGGGCCGACACCTAGACCGGTGGGTCTTCCGGTCAGAACCCAAAGAAATGCGTTTCGCGGAGCCTCTTACTGAGATGTGCCGGAACGGCCTACTCCATCCAGCGCAGTGGGTTTTGGGAGAGAATTAGAAAGGGGTTATGGCGGAAGGAGGGGGATTCGAACCCCCGAGGACTTTCGCCCCGCCGGTTTTCAAGACCGGTGCAATCAACCACTCTACCATCCTTCCAAGAGCGATTATACTTTGCGAAATGGACTTAAGATTGTCAGGCAAGGTCGCATTTGTTGCCGCTGGGACCAAAGGCATAGGATTTGCCATTGCCCAGGGACTCGTGAACGAGGGCGTGCGGGTGAGCATTTGCGGGCGAACACAGGCTTCGGTCGACGAGGCGGTTTCGCGGCTTGGCGCAGGGGCCATCGGGTTCCCCTGCGATGTCACGCAAGCCGACCAGATCGAAGCCTGGGTTCGAGCCTCTGCCGAAGAGCTTGGTCACGCTGACATTCTGGTCACGAACACCGGCGGACCTCCGGCCGGGACTCTCTCTCAAATGACGGAAGATCATTGGCGAGCAGGCATCGATTCCACACTCTTCAACTTGTTGGCCATGACAAAATGGACGGTGCCGCACATGTTGGAAAAGGGCTGGGGGCGAGTCATCCACATTACTTCTCTTGTCGCCAAAGAGCCGGTTCCGAGTTTGCCCATCTCCGCGACCCTCCGGGCCGGAATCATCGCTCTCACAAAGGCCCAAGCGGCGGAATGGGGGCCCCGAGGCGTGACCGTGAATGGGATTCTTCCCGGCCATACCCTCACCGACCGGCAACTTCACCTTGCAGAAGTCAACGCCAAGCTGTGGAACGTCAGCCCAGAAGAAGCTCTGAAAGTGCAAGCTGAGCATTCAGCCGTCAGGCGCCTTGCCGATCCGAGCGAAATTGCCGCTCCCGCCGTGTTTTTGTGCGGAGAAGGGGCCAGCTTCATCACGGGTCAGAGTTTGCTGGTGGATGGCGGCGCGGTGAAGGGAATCTAGTTCCCGCCCATATTGACTCCGAGATCGCGTTTGGTCTTCAAACGCGTGGCCACCCGGCTGGGCTCATCGACATACTTGAGCCCTTCATCGGCAAGGCTCACGACGGTGTCTTGGGTACTCACCGAGGGATCCTCGATGAGCATGTCGATCAAATTGTTGAACAGATTCCCCGAACGTTCACCCCATTGGGATCGCTTCGTGGAGTCAGTCGTGAGTTGCGAAGCCCGACCAATGGATCGAGCGGCGTCCAGCAGATAGCCGAATCTCTCAGCCAACGAATTGCTCGCCCGATTCGCCTGATCTTGATAGAACCCACCCATCTCGTACAGATGCTCGGCATTGTTGGGGTCTTCGTTCACGGCCTGTGTATAGGCGACTTCGGCCTCACCAAAACGTTGTTGCGCCTCCAGAGTCTTGGCCTCTTGAGCGTGCAAGTCGCCGATCTCCTTCTTCACGTCCGCCTTGGCTTGTTCGCTCTCGACGCCAGGAAGAACTTCTTCCTTCAAAGCCTTGATTTGTTCTTGAGGAGGCAGCTCTCGGATCTGGTTCCGTCTCGACTCCAAGTAGGCAATATCTTTCTTTTGTCGCTCGGTTTCTGAGTACGCCTTGGATGCCCCGGCCACGGCTACAAAAATGAGCCCAAGGAGCGACCCCACGATGGCCACCGTCAACAAAACGCGAAGCCAAAACAGTTTTGCCTCTCTCGTGAACAGCGGTTTTCGAGGCGCGGGCGGGTAATAGACCGGAATCTGCCCTGTCGGGAGGGATTGAGGGTAACCCTGCGGTTGCATCCCGTACGCGGCGTTGGGATCGTAGGGCGGAGAGCCATACGGTAGCGGGGCGCCATACCCGTACTGCGGCGCCGGAGGATAAGCGGGCTGGCCGTACGGCTGATATTGAGTTTGATACCCCTGCGCGGCATAAGGATCGGGCTGCATAGGGGCCTGGCCGTAGGTTTGGGGACCGCCGCCCAAAAGCATCGGTGGAGGTCCGGCAATCGTGCCCCCCATCGCCGTGGGCGGCGAGAAAGAGGGCGCCGCCGCGGGCGCGGGGCCTGAAAGCGAAACAAGGGCTCCTTGCAGCCCCTCGGCCATGTCTTTCGCGGATGAATATCGAAGCTGAGGACTCTTGTCTAAGGCACGGTCGAGCACTTGTTGGACGGAAAATCCGATCTGGGGATGAGGTTCCACCCTCTGGTTCATGATCGCGTACGTGATGGCGACCACGCTATCTCCGGAGAAAGGTTTGTTGCCGGTGAGCATCTCATACAGCACCACGCCCATGCTGAAGATGTCGCTTCGAAGGTCGATTTCTCGTCCCACGACTTGCTCGGGGGACATGTAGCTCGGGGTTCCAAAAACCTGACCATCCATGGTGATGGAAGGCTCGAACGTCAGTCTTGCGATTCCGAAGTCGGTGAGCTTGACCGTCCCATTCTCAAGAATCTGGATATTGTCCGGCTTCACGTCGCGGTGAATCACGCCATGTTCATGGGCAAAGTTCAGGGCGCAAAGCACATCGATAGCGACCTCGATGGCCCGAGTCACGGTCAGGCCGCCTCGAGTATCGATCTCATTTCGCAGGGTGTGCCCGTCGAGATACTCCATCGCCATGAAGTGGCGGCCCGCATCCTCCCCGACTTCGTAGATCGTGACGATGTTCGGGTGAGCAAGAGAGCCAGCGGCTTTCACCTCGCGCTGGAATCTCTTGATTCGGTCTTCTCGCTGAGTGGGCGTCGAGCCCCCCGGGACCGCAAGCTCTTTGATCGCCACCCGACGGTTCATGAGGGGATCGTATGCCTCGTACACGATGTCATTCGACCGAGCAATTTCTCGAATGACTTGGTACTTCCCTATCGTTGCGGGCACCGATTGACTCATGAAGGACTTACAGTTAGTATTGTAGGTGACGCAATTGCCCTATCCCAGGTTTGCGCCCCCCACAAAAATTAAAGAAAGTAACACGAAATCCCCGGTTTTTTTAGGGCATCTGGCCTTCGCCGCTCTCGCAGTACTGTTTGAGGGCATCAAAAACTTCTTCCCATCCCGCCACCACGGCACTTTGGTCGCGTTCGCGCCCGACGCTTTGGTCGCTAATTTTCAGGACCGTACGCTCGCCAAAACCATCAAACTTGAGAGTGAGAAAGACCTGGGCAGGGCCGCCGAAAGCCGGGGTGAGCGTCCCCACAAATTCGATCAGGGTTTCCTCTTCGATGGCCACGATGGAGAACCAGTGGACGCCGCACCCGTTGCCGGAATCCTCAAAGAGCTTTCCTCCCAAAACGGGTTCGAGCACCATCTCGCCGTCTGGGGTGGCCATCATCGGCTTTGGCCACCAATTGGCAATTTCGAAACAGAATGAACCCCAAACCAAACTGACCGGGGTATCGATATTGACTTCTAAGTGATATTCGCAAATGGTTACTGTAGACATGGAGAATTCCTCCCAAAACATTATTTTGAAGTAATTTGGACAATCCCCGTCCACCCGTGGGCAGGCGGGTGCACTTTATATTCTCGGCATCGGGCGGCAAGAATTCGGGCGGTAAGGTCGTTTGTGTGCATTTTCTCTAGTTCTTCGTAGAGGCGCAGCGCCTCTTCAAAGTTCCCAGCCAAATATTCTCGGAAGGCCTCGCGGCTCACGTTTGCGCGGTCACCATACTCCTCGCTCACTCCTAGAATCACGGTCCCCCCTTCTCTTCCCTTCACCGCAATCATGTCGAGAGGTCGGACAAGGCTTTGGTCTTCCAGAGCCACGGCCGTCTCTTCGTCGATGATGATTTCCTCGCCATACCGTTTTCCCAGTCCTTGCAGGCGGCTCGCCAAGTTGACGCGGTCTCCGATCGCTGTGTAATTCAAACGGTCTGGGCTCCCAACAGTTCCCACGAGAGACTTCCCGGTTGCAATTCCGCTGCGAACCTTGAGCACCGTTCCCCGAGGATCCCTGATTTGCATCTCCTTCACCTTCCGGTGGAGAGTGAGACAGGCATAGACGCTTGCGGCCCCGGGGTTGGCTTGTTGTTCTGGGGCGCCCCAAAACGCCATGATCGCGTCTCCATTGAACTTATCGACCGTGCCTTGGTGATCATCGATCACGTCGTTCCCTACGGTGAGGAATTGGGTCAAGAGATCGACTAACTCGCGAGGTTGGACCGATTCCGCCAGGCCTGTAAACCCTTCCAGGTCGCTGAACATCACGCTGAGCAGCCGCCAATCCATGTGGGGCACCGCCTCTTTGCCCGAGTGGATGAGGTGCCGAAGATACGTGAGAGGTACCAATCGCCCGAAACTCACGAGACTCGTGCGCATTTGATCGACCGCACCTCCCAACTGATCAATCTCTGCTATGGGGGAGGTCAATCTCGACTCAGACGCCAGATCGAGTCGTTGCAAAGATTCGGCTTGGTGAGCGAGGCTCTTGATCGGGCGAGTGATGCCCCGTGTGATCAAGAACACGAGGCCCAAAACACATACCAATAGAGCAAGGACGAAGAGGCCCGTGCCCTTCATGGCTTGGTCATACTCTTCGGTGAAAAAGCTGTAGGGGGCTTGGGTAAACACCCACCAATTCAGCCCCGTATGCTCGATCAGCGTCGCTTGGGCGACCCTTGTCTCGCCTCCAACTCGCATGAGTTTTGCGCCCTGGGGCTTGGTGGCAGAGGGGTTGAGGCCACGGACAATGCCCAGCGCAAGGGGATCCTCCAGGTCTTCGAATCGGCGGAGTTTCAGCCCGTCAGGAGTCTTCTCGGTCACGCTCACGCTCGGGTGAGCGAGGGGAATGAGTTCACCCATCTCCGTCGCTTGGGCCAAGAACGCATTGCCCGTCGGCGTCACGCTGACCGTCCTCAAGTAGCGACTGAGACCGTCGAGCGCTATATCCGACGTGGTGACAGCAAGAAGTTTCCCGGCGGAATCGAAAACTGGGGTGGCGTGGGTGATCCCCACCACGGGTTCTCCGTTCGAAGCCACGAAGGTGTACGGACTCGTCCACGTCGCCCGACGGGTCGAAGCCGCGAGCTGAAAGTAGGGTCTCGTTCTCGAGTCGAGTTTCCAGTTCGAATCCCGAAGACGAAAAACTTTTCGGCCATCGACCTCTTCCCAATCTTCTCGGACATAGCCGCCCGTCTCTTTTCGAATATTGGATTGAAAAAGAACCTCGCCGGGACCCAGTCGATAGACCTGGACAAACTCGCCGGAAGAGGCCATGGTGATGCTGAGATATTCGATGTTTCGATCGGACAGCATGACCAACCGCATGACCGGAAGGACCGATTCAAGCTGATCAGCATCGCCGGTGGCGGAGAGGGCGGCGCGATTTTCGAGAACGATTTTCCTCAAGACCTCGCTTTTCGTTTCGGCTCCCAAAAGGAGACTGTCGACCCGCTGCTGAACCCCCCGCGAGGCGTCGCCCAAGATTCGCTCCGACATCTTCTCGGTGGCCTCTCGGGATTTTGCCGACGCGTACAGCCCCGCCACCCCTGCAGCCACAAGGATAATGGCCGCGATCGGAGTTGCAACTAATGTGGCAAGCCGTATACGCACGGGCCGATTATGTAACGGTGGGGTTGTTATTCGTACGCTTTTACGGCTAAAACGTAATATGACCAGCCAAATGGCCCCGGAAGAAGCCCGCTCCCTGCGTCGGGTGATCCTCGCTTCTTCCGCCGGGACGCTCATCGAGTGGTATGACTTCTATCTCTTCGGAGTGCTTGCTACCATTCTCGCCTCGAACTTTTTTCCGGCCGATAACGATACCGCTGGATTCTTGAAAACGCTCGCCACGTTTGCCGCTGGATTTGTGGTGAGGCCGTTTGGTTCGCTTGTTTTTGGGCGGATGGGCGACCTCGTGGGAAGAAAAGTCACATTTCTGCTCACGCTGGTTCTCATGGGCGGTTCGACGATCGCCATCGGCCTCCTTCCCACGTATCAACAAGCGGGAGTTTTAGCGCCGATTCTGCTGGTCACACTTCGTCTCGTGCAAGGGCTGGCATTGGGTGGAGAATATGGCGGTGCCGCCGTTTACGTCGCCGAGCATGCTCCCGTCGGCCGACGCGGATTCTATACGAGCTTTATTCAAACGACGGCCACGCTCGGTTTGGCGGCGGCTCTCACAGTCATCCTCGTCACTCGTCAGTCGATGGGCGAAGCGACTTTCAGCCAGTGGGGCTGGCGCATCCCCTTCCTTCTCAGCGGGATCTTGGTGATCGTGAGCTACTTCATTCGGCGGTCGATGCACGAATCTCCGTTGTTTAAGAACCTTCAGGACAAGGGCGAGGTAAGCAAAAATCCTCTTCGGGAGAGTTTTGTGCAACCAGAAAATCGACGTCTTGTCCTCCTCGCCCTTTTCGGCGCGACGGCCGGTCAGGGCGTGGTTTGGTACACCGGGCAGTTTTATGCGATGACCTTCCTTGAGAAGAGCTTGCACATCAATCCGGTCACCGTGAACTACATCACGGGCGCCGCCTTGCTTCTTGCGACGCCTCTTTTCGTGGTGTTCGCCCATCTATCGGACCGCGTCGGCAGGCTAAAACTCATGATGACGGCGTGCATCCTGGCCGCCCTTCTCTACGTGCCCATCTACTCGGCAAAACTCTCGGTGATGAAGCCTTCGCTCGGAGAAGGTTCCGTGACTTCGGTCTCTCGCACCACAAGCATTGACCCGGTGACCAAATTGAGTGTCACGACGGAGTCGACTTCATCGAAGGTCGGCGAGTTTTCGGTTGTCACCAAGACACAAGTCACCCCCGACAAACCGCACCGAAAAGTTGGCAACGCTCCCCCGAAACGAGTGGTCGATGTTCCGTTCCGGGTGGCATTTATCTTGGGGGCTCTCATTTTCGCCCAGGTGGTTCTCGTGACCATGGTGTACGGACCCATCGCGGCCTTCCTTGTCGAGATGTTCCCCACCCGGATTCGATACACATCCATGAGCCTGCCCTATCACTTGGGCAATGGCATTTTTGGAGGCTTGGTCCCGTTTATCGCCACCGCGTTGCAAGAGAAAACAGGTTCACCGTTGGGCGGGTTGGCGTATCCCATCGCCGTGGCCGCCATCACTGCCGTGGTGGGCCTCACGATGGTGAAACATGACCAAGTTCACGTAGAAGAGCCCCCCGTGGAGTGACTCAAAGGTCGATGTAAAAGTACAGGACCCCGGCGAGCGGATTCTCGTAATAGGGTTCGCCTCGGCGGAACCCCAACGACTCATACAGCTTGACGGCAGGAACCATCCTGTCCAGCGTGTCGAGACAAACCTGCGAGTAGCCAATTTCCTTGGCAATGTGCAAAATCTCTTGGCACAGTGTGGTGGCCAAGCCTTTACCCCTCGCCTCCGGGACGATGTAGAGACGCTTGAGTTCGGCCAGATCGGGGCCTCTCTCCTTGAGAGCCACGCACCCGAGAACATTCTCTTGGGCGTCTAAGGCGAGAAGGAGCGAGCCCCGTGGCGGCGCATACACGCCAGGAAGCGTCTCCAATTCTTCGTCAAACGACTGGAAGCAGAGGTCTTCGTTGAGTTCAGCCGCGTAGTCTCGAAAGAGCCGAGCCACGATTTCGAGGCGCGGATCGCCTTCCCCGATGGGATCGAGTCTTACTTGGTCCATTTTCGGGCGAGCCGGCTCTCCCAGCCCTTGTCTCCCCAGTCATCGGTTGTGCCGGCCATCACTGCGCGGTAAATAGAGGAAAGCGTGTTGATGGAGCCGAGAACCGCACCCGCGATGAGCCAAAGAATCGGCTTCGCGATGAGCATCGCCCAGTTGATCGATTCTCCGCCCGATTGCCAAGCTTGATAGGCGGTGTACACCGTGTGACTGAAGTATCCAAGCCACGCAAAACTTGTAATCAGAAAGATCTTCAAATCACCGAGAGTTGCCCGATGCGCGTGAAACTTCGCATAAGAACTGGGGAGCACCTTTCCGGCGATGAAAGGTCCCACAACGGGAAAAGGAATACTCACGAGATGAGTCACCACGGCAAAGAGCCTGTCTTTGGAACTCACCTCTTGCATCGTGAACTTCGCGGGGACATCCGACATTTGACTTACCTTACTCGAATCTGAATCGTTGGGTTTCGCCCGTGGGACCGCATAAGGACTAAGGTCCAGAAACAACGCCGCCCTCTCTACCCGGCAGGTAAAGAGGGCGGAGACACTTCAAGGAAGGATTACTTCTTGAGAGCGTCGGCTGGCTTCGTGTTCTCCCACGAGAACGAAGGGTTGCCAAAGTGGCCGTTCTTTGCAGTCGGCAGATACTTTTGGTTGAGAAGGTCGAGGTGCTTTGCGATGCCTCGTGGAGAGAGGTCGAAAATGTCTCGGACGCGCTTCACGATTTCTTCGTTGTCGATGGTCTCGGTGCCGTAGGTGTCGATGTTGATCGAAACGGGCTGAGCCACACCGATGGCATAGGCCAAAGCGACTTGAGCCTTATCGGCAAGGCCAGCGGCGACGATGCACTTCGCCACGTGGCGAGCCATGTATGCGGCGGATCGGTCCACCTTTGTGGGGTCCTTTCCGCTGAACGCGCCGCCACCGTGGGGGCACATTCCACCGTAGGTGTCCACGATGATCTTTCGACCCGTGACGCCAGTGTCGCCCTGTGGGCCACCGATGATGAATTGTCCGGTGGGGTTGATGTGATAGGTGATATCGCCATCAATGTAGTCGGCGTACTCCTTCACGACAGGGCCAATGATGTGCTCTTGAGACAACGACGTGACTGCCTCTTGGTTAAGATTTGGACCGTGCTGCGCAGAAAGAACGATGGTGTCGATTCTCTTCGGCTTGCCGTTTTCGTACACGACCGAGACTTGGCTCTTGACGTCGGGGCGGAAGCCCATCGACGGGTGCTTGCGGCGAACTTCAGCGGCTCGGCGAGTCAAGGCGTGCGCGATCGAAATAGGAAGCGGCATCAGCTCTGGAGTCTCTCGCGTAGCGAGACCAAACATCATGCCTTGGTCCCCGGCGCCTCCGGTGTCCACACCCATGGCGATATCTGGCGACTGACGCTGAATGGCCACCATCACACCGCAGGTCTGACCATCAAACCCGAGTTCGGTGTCGGTGTAGCCAATGTTGTTGATCGTTTCTCGAACGAGGTCTGGAATCTCAACGTAGGCTTCCGTCGTCAATTCGCCCGCGACGACACAAAGTCCGCGAGTCAAAAGCGTTTCGATGGCGACACGGCTTCCCTTGTCTTTTTCAAGGCAGGCATCCAGAATCGCGTCAGAAACCTGGTCGGCAATCTTGTCCGGGTGGCCTTCGCTCACGCTTTCGGACGTATACATCTCAAACTTGCTCATTTCCGGTCCGTCTAGGGTACCCAAATCTAACCTGCTCTGAGCCCCGGCAAGAACAACAGAGACCCCGCACTCAGGTTCGAGAAATGAAGGTCACGGGGCGGCTTTGGGGTAGCTGCCAAGAATCGTGGTTTCCAGCGTCAGCCCCTTGAGCGACTCCAGAGCCGTTTGGAAATGGGCATCGGTGCGGTGCCCTTCGCAATCGCAGTAGAAAATGTACTCAAACGTGGCTCGTTGGGCGGGCCTCGATTCAATCATCAAGAGGTTCACCTCGTGCTCGACAAACGCTCCGAGCGCGCGGTAGAGTTCGCCGGGTCGGTTCCGGAGGTTGAACATCAGACTGGTCTTGTCGTTGCCGGTTTTCGCAGGTTCGTTGTAACCCACCACAATGAACCGCGTGCGGTTGTGGGGATTGTCCTCGATGTGCTCGAGGAGGACGGGGATCCCGAAGACTTCGGCCCCCATCTTGTTCGCAATCGCAGCACTCTCGTGGTCTTCCATGGCCCGCTCGATGGCTCTTGTTGTCGGCATACATTCGACAATCTCCGCACTTGGAAGATTCAACCGCAGCCACCTTTTGCATTGGTTCGCCGGTTGAGGGCCCGCATAGACGCGCTTAATCGAGTCAAGCCCCGTCGCAAAGCTGCAAAGGTGGTGAGAAATGGTCACGTTTGTTTCCGAGCAAATTTTTACATTCGTTTGCGGAAACATATCGAGAGTTTCGGGCACGACACCAGCCGTGGAATTCTCGATGGGGGCGACTCCGTAATCAGCCTGCCCATGCTCGACAGCCAAGAAGACGTCTTGGATGCTTTCTTGCGGCAAGAAGGTCGTGCTCGACCCGAAGGTTTGCACGCTCGCCATGTTTGTAAAGGTGCCCGGAGGTCCCCAATACGCCACTTCGAGGGGCTTTTCGGCGGCGCGAGCCGCGCTGATGATCTCTCGAAAAATCGACTGGAGTTGTTTGGGCAAGAGCGGACCCGGATTTTCCGATCGCAATCGTTCGAAAATCTCTCTTTCGCGCTCAGGAGTAAAGAATGGCTTCTGACCGACGCCCTTCACTCGTCCGACTTCTTGGGCGAGAGCTGCTCGGTGATTCAATATCTTCACCAATTCGGCATCAATCGCATCGATATCCTGTCGGATTTCTGACAATTCCCTTAGCGGTTCATTCTCCATCGGCGTCTTACTCTCTTATGGATGATAGGTCCAAATTCCTCTTCGTGCAAGGATTGCGAGTCAATTTCCTGCAATTTTGCCCTATTCGAAGTCAGCACGGGCTAAAATGTCGAACAGGAAATCACCTTGAACGACGTTGTGCGCCGCCTGCAGCAGCTCACCCAGCCCACTATGGACGCCTTTGTCCAGGTGCTGGATATTGTACTCGTCGGTCTCCTTCTCTTCATGCTCCTCCGACTCGTGCGGTCGACGCGTGCGTGGAGAATCCTTGTCGGCATCGTGATCTTCGTCGTCGTGCTCACCCTCAGCGACTATCTCGGGTTCCGCACTCTGCACTACTTGCTCGAAAAGGCCACTCTTCTCGGCCCGGTTGCTCTGGTCATCCTGTTCCTTCCCGAGCTACGGCAAACGCTTGAGAGTTTTGCAAAGTTTGGAATGATTACCGACGCCAACTTGAGCAGAAACAGCATTGCGGCACGAACCATCGAAGAAATCGTCGCGGCGGTGAATGAGATGGCCTCTCTGCGAATCGGAGCCCTCATCGTGGTTGAGCGCGGAAACCGGCTGGATGATATCGCCTCCAATGGCGTCAAGCTCGAAGCCGAGGTGAGCTCTGCCATTCTCAACTCCGTCTTTTACGGCGCGAACCCATTGCACGATGGGGCCGCCATCATCCGAGGGGACAAAATTATGGCCGCCGCATGCCGACTCCCCTTGAGCGACTCGACTCGAATTGACCCCAACGTTCACATGCGGCACCGCGCGGGCCTTGGAATCTCCGAACAAAGCGATTGCCTCGCGATTGTCGTCAGCGAAGAGCGCGGCCAGATTTCGGTCGCCATCGACGGACAACTCTTCCGAATGGCGGACCACGTGGCGCTTCGCGACCGACTCAATCTAGAACTGAGAGTCTTGGCCGAGCCTCGGCGCTTTGGTCGCCGATTCAGTCGAGACAAGAACACCACGCCTGAGGCCGAAGTGGTGCCGACCCCCGAAGAGGTGAGCCCATGAGCCGCAGACTTGGGTGGGATGGCGTCTGGCTCACCATCGTCTCCGCGTTTTTGGCAGTCTTGCTTTGGCTCCAAGTGACCGCATCCGACGATCAGATCATCCGCAATACCTTTCGGGTGAAACTCGTGCCCAAAGGCCTGTCGGAAGATCTCGCGCCCCTCAACCTTCCCGACGAAGTAAGCATCACCGCCGAAGGCACCCGGAGTCAACTTCGCTCCCTAAGCCCCGAGGTGTTTGATGCCACGATTGACTTTTCTCAAGCCAAGATCGGGAGTGCGCCCTACCAGATCATCGTAAAAAGCCCTCCATTTGCAGGATCGCTCGTTCGAAGTAGATGGCCCATGAACATTGAGCTCGCAAAGGTCAGTAGCAAGTCGTTCACGGTCTCTCTCGATGGCAAAAACCAACTTCCTGACGGCCTCACATACGGCGGAGCCAATGCGATTCCCACCACGGTGCTGGTGAGCGGCCCCGAGCCGGAATTGCGAAGAGTGAGTGCGGTGCGGGCTATCCTTGACTTTTCCACCCTTCGCCCCGGCGACACCCCCGTGCTCCCCGTGGAAGCCCTGGCCGAGGATGGGACACCGATTCTCGGAGTCAAACTCGACCCCGAGAGGGTGAAGGTTCGACCCCGGATCGTCGATGCCCCCGTGACTGCGAACGTGCGCATCGAGGTCCGCTGGAAAGGCCAACCCGCCTTCGGTCATTCGATCACGAAGGTTTTGGTCGAGCCCGATCAGCTGGAACTGAGCGGCGAGCCGAGTGTCCTCGAGGCGATCCAAAAGGTGAGAACCGAGCCTGTGGATGTCACAGGAATCAAAGCCTCGAAGGTGTTTAACGTCGCGATTCGGTTCCCCAGCGGCACGAAATCTGAGACGAAAACGGTATCCGTTCGTGTAGAAGTGACTCCGGTAAGCGGGGCGCAGTAGGATTTGGGGGATGGCGATAGAGATTCGACCCGTGACGGAAGGCGAAGCAGGAACGTTCCTGCGGTTGCTTTGCAACGTGTTTGAACTCGATTTCGAACGAGCCACCTCGGTGTTCTTCACGGAACCCCTTTTTGACCTCTCTCACAAGTGGGCGCTGTTCGAAAACGGGATCATCCGAAGCGTTCTCACCACGACCCCGATTCCTTTTGGGTGGGGAGAAACGGTGGGGATCGCCGGTGTCGCCACCGATCCTGCCCATCGGTCGCGAGGCCTTGCTCGGCAGCTCATCGAACACACGCTCGCAGAATCGAAGAAGCGTGGTTATGTGGGGGCGATGTTGTTCGCGACCTCGGAAAGTGTCTATGCATCGGTCGGATTCGAAACCACCGACACCGTGATCGAGGCTCCCGTTCTGCTTTCCGAAGAAATTCAAGACCCGATCGCGATGCCTCGCGATGAGGTTCGCCGGCTGTATAGCGAATGGGCCGCCCTTGATCCCGCCCGAGTCCAGCGAACAGATCAGCGGTGGGCCTACTGGTCGTGGCGGCAAGCGGTCATCGAGCAATTGAACGAGGGCTATATCTGTTTAGAGGGGAGCACGATTCGCGAGGCGCTTCTTCAACCCGCTCCCGCCTCGCTTCCCATCGGCGTGAAATGCAACTGGGTGGGGCTCAAGAGCTTGACCGAATCGATGCAGATTCCTGTCGGCCCCGGGCGCGAGACCCTGAAATTCATGACGATTGGGTTGCCCACCCAGCCCCAGATGTTCATGACCGATCAGTTCTAGGCGGGTTTTCCCTGTGCAGAGGGGCAAAATAAGCCAATATGGAAGCAGGATGAGGAAGACCTATGCAGACCGCTGACGAGACCCCCCGCTCGACCGATGCCCAAAGTGCATTTCAAGAGTTTAAGGCCACGAAGTTCTTCCCGAACCTCGACGGGCTCCGGGCGATCAGCATCATCTTGGTCATCATCGGGCACACGATCCAGCCCATCTCATTCCCCGGTCTTCACCTCAATTTTGGAAAGGTGGGAGTCGCGCTCTTCTTTGCCATTAGCGGCTTCTTGATCACCACGCTTTTGCTGCGCGAACGGGACAAAAATGGTGAAATCGACCTTCGAAAGTTCTATATTCGCCGATCTCTCAGGATTTTCCCCCTCTACTACTGGGTTCTAGGGCTCTATGTGGTGTATGTGCTCACCCTGGCCAAGAACACCCCTCAGGCGGGGACATTTTGGTCAAACTTCCCTTATTTTCTGACTTACACGTACAACTGGTTTGGAGATACCGGCGAAACCGCGATCTTCTACATTGCCTGGTCTTTGTGTACCGAGGAGCAGTTCTATGCGGTGTGGCCCGTGGTGCTCAAGTTCAACCCGAAGAATGCCATCCGGGTCGCGATCCTCGTCTATGTCGCCTCGCTCATTTTAACCCTTCCCTTCTTCGTGACCCAGTTCGAGGGAGCCGTTTGGTATTCGATTGCCGGGAGCGTGTCTTCGGCCATCGTCGGAGGTGTCTTGCTAGCGTTTGGTCTCCATCATGAATCCACCTATCGAATGATTCATCAGGTGTCCACCGATGCCGGAGCCTTCGTCATGCTCGCGCTGATCACGGGGTGCGGCGCTATCGCCAACCACTGGGGGTATTGGATCGCCGGACTGTTGGGCCCCATCGCGGTCGCGACATGCGTCGCCACAACTCCGAAAGCCATCTCAAAGGCTCTGCAGATTCAACTGTTTAAGCTCACGGGCAAGGTGAGTTACGGCCTGTACCTGTACCATCTTCTCGCGAAGAACATCGCGCTTCCCGTCCTCAAAAAGCTTCACATCATGAACGGCTACACGTTGTTCATCGCCACCTATGCCCTCGCGCTGGTGATCTCTCTGATCTCCTTCAAGCTGTTTGAAGAGAAAGTGTTGGCCTACAAAGAGCGCTTCGCCGCATAAAGCACGGGGGCCCCTCGCGATGCGAGAGGCCCCCGTGTAGAGATGGAAGCGAGCGTGTTACTTGCTTCGTCGTCGACGAGCGACCATGGCAAGCCCACCGGCGAGGGCGAGCATCGTGGCTGGCTCTGGCACCGCGGCAATGGCGCCCTGGCCCAACACCGAGTGAACCTGCTTTGTCGGGTGGACATTGTCCCAGAACATGAACTGATCCGGATTTCCGCCAGCGGAGAGGTAGGCCTGGGTCACGTTCGTGAGGCCGTAGTTGGCAGGGTTCGTTCGGACGATTTCGCCCAGCAAAGCCACATCCAGTTCATAGACCGCTTCGCCAGTCTTTGCCGCGCGGAATGAAGCCAGCTGGTTCTTGAGTTCTTGGTTGAAAACGACGCTGGCAAGGTTGGCAAGGCCCTCGCCCGCTGTCCCTACGTATCCTGGCGTGTAGCCGAGGAGGGGTAGATTCGGGACCAGGAACTTGCGCGCGCCAAGGCCGTAAAGCGTGTCGAGGTGGGTTCGGGCGTAGCCTGCGACTTGGGCAGGATTTGTGGCTCCGTTCAAGAAGTCGTTTCCGCCGCCCCAAACGACAACGAGGTCGTTTGCGCCAAAGGTGTTTCCGCCGAGTTGGAACTGGCCGATCTGGGTACCAATATTCGGTGTGCCCACCGAGCTAAGCGCCGAGCCCGTGTTGAGTTGAGCGCCGCCGTAGGCAAAATTGGTTCCGCCCAGCAGACTGGCCTTCACCGGTCGGTTCAAATAGGCACCGAGCGCCTCTACGTAGACCGGGCCATTGCTGTATCGGCCTTGCCAATACGGAGCGGCAGGGTTCGCGCCGCCGGTTGCGGCAAAAACGTTTCCGGTGTCGGAAAGGCTATCGCCAAACACCCAAATTTTGTCAAAGGCCGAAGCCGACGTCGAAACAGCGGCCAAGCCAGCCACTAGAATCCATGTATTCAATTTCATTTTCTGTCCTCCAAATATGGAAGCCATAGCATACCAAACCTGGTCGGTGCGGCCCCGCGTCCATGAGCTAAAGTAACCAAAACGCTCATGGTCCTTTCAAGTCCCCGAATCCTGACTCTCCTCGCCTTCGCGGCCCTCACGACCCTGTCGGCGTCTGCGCAACCTATGAGAACCTTCCTCGAAACCTACCAAGCTGATCTCGATGCCATTCGACGCTTTTACAAGCTCGAGACCTCGCCCTGGGCGCTCGATCGTTGGCAAGCGTTTTACGAATCGAAGTCGAAAGAGCTTCAGGCGATCAAGTTTGAGAAGCTCGATCGAGCCGAGAAGGCCGACTACATCCTCGCCTCGCGGCTCCTCGACCTTCGCCGAAAGGAAGTGGATCAAGCCCGAGCCCAACGAGGCTCGGTCGATGGACTCGCACCGTTCTTGCCTCAACTCGAATCTCTGATCATCGCCCGGCAAAAGATGGAGAAGATGGACGGCGAACAAGCGGCTCGGGACCTCGATACCATTGTCAAGTCGGTAGACAAGGCTCGCGAGGCTCTCAAGGCCATGAAGATCGGAGATCGGACCATCCCGAACCGCGCCGCGAACCTTATCGAGAAAATGCGGGGCGAG
Source organism: uncultured Chthonomonas sp. (assembly GCA_964496145.1). GTDB lineage: Bacteria > Armatimonadota > Fimbriimonadia > Fimbriimonadales > Fimbriimonadaceae > UBA2391. The sequence continues at coordinate 31,260 of CAZBXR010000020.1, forward strand.
CTCCGCGAGTGGTTTGAGTTTTACGAAGGGTATGACCCGCTTTTCACTTGGTGGACCAAGAAACCCTACGAGGCGGCCCAGGCTGAACTCGGCTCGTACGCCCAGCACCTGAAAACCAATCTCGTGGGGATCGATCCTGAAGATAAGAATGCGATCATCGGGAATCCCGTCGGCGAAGCCGCGCTCATGGATTCTCTACGGGCGGAGGGGATTCCTTACAACCCCACCGAACTGATGGCCATCGCAAAGAAGGAGTACGCCTGGTGCGAGGCCGAGATGATCAAAGCCTCGGAGGAGCTTGGATTCGGAAAAGACTGGCGCAAGGCGCTGGAGCATGTGAAAGGCCTCCATGTGAGCCCCGGCGAACAGCCGAATCTGATCAAGAACTTGGCCGACGAAGCCATCGAGTTTTTGGAGAAGAATGACCTTGTGACGGTCCCACCGCTGGCCAAAGAGACTTGGCGGATGTTCATGATGTCGCCGGAAAGGCAGAAGGTGAGTCCGTTTTTCTTGGGCGGCGAAAGCATCATCGTGAGCTTCCCGACTGACACCATGAGCCACGACGAAAAGATGATGAGCTTACGCTCGAACAACATCCATTTTGCCCGGGCCACGGTGCACCACGAACTGTTCCCCGGCCATCACTTGCAGTTTTATAGCGAGCAACGATACCGACCCTATCGGCGGGTGTTTGACACCCCGTTTTGGACCGAAGGCTGGGCTCTTTGGTTCGAGTTCTTGTTCTGGGACATGGGCTTTCCCAAGGGGCCAGAAAACAAGATCGGGATGCTGTTTTGGCGCATGCACCGATGCGTGCGTATCGAGTTTTCGCTCGGCTTCCACCTTGGAAAGCTGACACCAGAACAGTGCATCAAGATGCTTGTCGAGAAGGTCGGCCACGAGCCGTCGACCGCCGAAGGCGAGGTGCGCCGGTCCTTTGCGGGCGACTATCCGCCCCTGTATCAGGCGGCTTACATGCGGGGGGGCGCTGCAATTCCGCCGGCTCTCGAAGGAGTTGGTCGATTCGGGCAAGATGACCCGCAAGCAGTTCCATGATGCCGTCCTGAGGGAGAACAACATGCCGATCGCCATGCTCCGCGCCGTTCTGAACGGAACAGAGTTGACGAAGGACTTCGACCCTAGCTGGCGCTTCTACGACTGAGAAAGCTCGCACCGCCCCGGCCCAAGGCCAATCCCTCGCCCCGATTCCATCGGGGCTCTGCCCCGGGGCGGTGAGGGACTGCGCCTTTTTTGTTCGCCTGGGGGAGAAGGAGGACGGGCCTTGGGTTCAAAAGTCAATTATCGCTAGATATCACTAGAATTTGAATCTATTATCAACACCCTTGACGAAACTTTTGGGGGCATTTGGGCGTTATACTCTTCAAATGAACTCCATATTCCTCTCCTACGCCCACGACAACCACCGCTCCGCCGATAAGCTGCACAAACTGCTGCCCCCCCGGCTCAAGGCCGCAAAGTGCGGCCCCATTGAGATCTGGCGAGATCACTTAATCCCATTCGGCACTGACTGGGACGGCGAGATCCAGGCAGCCCTCGCTGGAGCCGACATCTTCATGCCGCTTTGCTCCCCTGCCTTGGCGGCGTCGGACTATGTTGTCAACCACGAAATCAAGGTCGCCCAAGAGCGCAGCATGGTCATTGTCCCCGGC
>CAZBXR010000021.1:0-32331 GCA_964496145.1 uncultured Chthonomonas sp.
GACCGCGCACGCCGTTGGCCAAGCCGGTGTTCAGCAGATATTGGAACGTCCAAGTGGAACCGCTCTTCGTGTACTTTCGGACACCGCCGCCGTTTGCGACTGTTCGCTCATCGGCGACATACAGAGTGTTGTCGTCGGCAAATGCGAAGTCGTAGTGCGGGTTGTCGTTTGTTCCTACCGATGCGTCTGGGAAGCAGTTGAGGAGGGAAAGCGTTTGACCACCCGTTGTCGGCAAACCTGTTCCAACGGCGCTGACGCCCTTGTACACGACCGAGCTAAACGTGGTCGAACTGGAAACATAGAGTTGTCCATTGTAGATGTCCACGTTTCGCATGTTTGCTGGCGATGGCATCAGTTCGGAAGAAGTGGATGATCCCTTCGTTGTAAAGCGAACACCTGCGGTTCCGACGGCTGCACCAGAAGCGGTACCGGCGATGTAGATGTTATCTCCGTTCGCAACAGCGGATCGAGCAGTATTCACGTCGAAAGCATCGGTGACTGAAGTGGAGACATCTACTGTTCCGTCCAGACCGACGAGGGCGATCGTTCGGCTCGTCGTAGCAGCGGCAGAAGTTGCAACGCCGGCTGTACCTTCTTCAGCGTTGTAGCCGATGAGCGCAAACACGCCATTGTTCAGCGTAAGGAATCCTACCGAGGTACCAGAACCGGAAGTGACGATCTTGTTGCCTGCTCCGGTGTAGGGAAGGGTGATGGCTTGTACCAAAGTTCCGGAAGGAGTGTATTCCTTCAGGATGATTCGGTTACCAGCAGAGCCTGGGGCGCCGGCTGCGTCGTCCGCGCCAACTTGCGAAACCACAAGGTTGCCGGGGGTGAATGGGGCCGCGAAAGCCGCGACGGAAGCGAGTGTAAGTAGTGAAGTGATAAAACCTTTTCGCATGAACGTAGAGTCTCCTCACAAATGATCGAACGCGAGGGATCACGTCCTGATCGATTGCTCCTATATTGTGAAGCATTTAGGTTAAGAAACGAATATCTTCATCCCCGTAAGAATACGAGAATCTCCCCGATTTTGTTGAGGAACGCGTAAGACTGACAGGCCTGAATTAGAAATCGTCGCCCGAAGTGTTGTACTGATCGCTCAGAACGAAGTAGTCGATGAGATCGACTGAATCGTCGCCATTGAGGTCCGCCATCGGGTTGAATCCTGAGTCGCCGAGATACAAATTGTAGCTATCGCTGAGCCCAAAGTAGTCGAGTAGATCCACCGAATTGTCGGGCACGATGTCGCCATTACGGAGGGTCACGTTCACGTTGTCCGTCCCTACGGCGTTGATGACCACGTTCGAGACCTTTTGCTTCAGCCAGTGGGACGTCTTGAAGTACAGGTCGTACACGCCTCTCAAGGCGGTGACGAAAGAGTATTGGCCGCTTCGATTCAAGACCAGGGTCTGGGTTTCTGAGACCGTAGAGCCACCCGCCGGGACCAGCTGCACTGTGAGCGTCTGGCTATCGGGGAGGCCCACAAACTCGCTCAGGGTGACGTTGCCCCGAACCAGGCCCGGTTCAAGGGTGTTTGCGGCGATCCATGAGGCGGCTGGGGCAGTCCGCGAAAAAATGTTATTGGCCCCGTAGGTCCCCATGTTTGTCCCGCCATCGAATCGGAACCGGGCAGAAATCACCCCTGCGAGGTACTCGGTGCCCCCAATGGTCACAAACAGGCCCCCACCCGAATCTCCACTGCCAAAATTTGCCTCAAGCGGGTCGGGAGTCGCATTTGAAAAAGGTGATTTTCCGCTGTCCGCGGTATTTCCGGCGACCGTGCCGTTATCAAAATCGGTCACAAGGACGTTCGGCCAGTTGTTGGTCCATTGACCTGAGAGTTGTTTCGTGTAATAGCCTTCGACGAGATTTCGTCCGGCTCTCAAAAGGAAGTCATTGAAGGTCTGAGCCCCGACTCCGCTGGCCCCATATCCTGCGATTGTCCCAACGATTCCACGCTCGGCTGCGCCTGCATAAACAGGCGAAATCGTGGCTGGGGTGACTCTGCGGTCGAGCTTAACAAGGCACAAATCGAAGCCATTTTGGATCGCGGCCCCGTTGTACGAAGGGTGTCGGGTCCACGAGACGGTTGTGTAGTTCTGACCGCCGATGTTGACGACCCTGCTCACGGTGGCATTCGTGAAATTGTGGCCCGCAGTGAGCAGCCATTGGTCCTTGATCAACACGGCCGATCGATAGTCCTTTGCCGCAACATCGAAGATGATCCTTGCCATGCTCGTCATCGATTCGCCGAGAGATAAATAGTCGGCATCAGTCGTCCCATCGAGGCGAATGATGGCGGAACTAATCGCAGCGGCACCCAGCAGGGCGCACACCGTGGCGTGACGGACCAAGGAAGTCATATTGCTATTGTAACAAAGGTTGTGCCAATCGTAACAACTTTTTCTTGGCAGATTTACGCAAACGAGGGGCGAAAGCCGATTCTTGCGAGGGCCAACTCCGCCCGGCGGGGGTAAAATCTCGGTCACGTGCTCCCGTCGTCTAGCGGTTCAGGACATCGCCCTCTCACGGCGAAGATCGCGGGTTCGAATCCCGTCGGGAGTACCAAGAAAGCCCCCGTGCCATCCGGCACGGGGGCTTTCTTGGTACACGGGCTGAGAACCCTTGGGTGAGAATCTGGAGCGGAGCGACATCCCGGCGAAGCGAAATGAGCCGAAGACGAATCGGGGCCGTCGGGAGTACCAAGAAAGCCCCCGTGCCATACGGTACGGGGGCTTTCTTGGTACACGGGCCGAGAACCCTTGGGTGAGAATCTGGAGCGAAGCGACATCCCGCCGCAGGGAAATGAGCCGAAGGCGAATCGGGGCCGTCGGGTGTACCACTGAACAAAAGTGAACTCGTTTCGCTGAGTATCTTAGAGTTCTTACGCGTGAGGCGGAAAGAGCATCGGTTCCATGTGCGAACACGAAAATCGAAGGAACACCTTCTCTCCCTGGCGACGACTCAATCATGGAGGTAGAGTCTAAGGAGTGTCCGCCCCTCCGCAACAAGGCTGTAGCCTCTTCAGCGCACTTCCGGTGGTGCTTGCTCTTTCGGGAGGAGTCATTGGCTGGTACGCCATGGGAGGGTGGGGGATCGCGGCGGGTATTGTCTTAGGGTTCGCGTCCTGCGCGCTGCCACTCTTTCTATTTGCCCTGACCTCTCAGTGGTTGAGGAAGCGAGCAAAAGGCAAGCGCAATCGATGAATCCTTGCCCATGCCCTACGATCCGGGATGATATCCTGATTGAAGAAGTGAGGAACCGCCAATTTGGGATCAAATAGCTTTTTTGACGAACGGCCGATTTTGGATCAGATAGCTTTCTCTCCGAGCGGCTTTTGCGCGTGGGCTGCGCCTAGCTCTAAACTGAAACTAGTCTCGTTGTCCGCTTCTTTCCTGGTAGCGGTCTCGTGCCTTATCCTTGCGCAAATGCCCCTCGGATTGGAATTGGGACTATTGTCGCTCTTGATCGTAGCTATCTTGACTATTCTCACTTGGCGAGTAGGATTCTGGGTGACGGTGGATGTAAACGAGTGCACCATACTCGTTCGAGATGTACGGGGCCTTGATCGTGCACTCACCTACTCGGGAAGCCTCGAGGAGTTTAGCCGGGCGGAGACAATGGCAATGGATCGCCGTTTTGGACTTTGGTTGATCTGGCAAGATCAGGAGACACCTCCGCTCGCCGTTACGTTCGATTCCGAGGCCCAACTGAGAAGAGCGTCTGAACTCCTTAGGCGTGCGGGAGTCGAAGTTTATGGAGATGTCCAAAGTTCTTGGGACGCTCAAGGGTCTGGCGGCAATCTCGGTATTGGAAGGGAAGATTGACTGACATCCTGGTAGTTTTTGGGAACGATGTTTGGAGATTGCGGAACGAATTCCCTTGTTGCCTTTGTGTGATTCGATCGCTCGAATCTTGAGACTTACCTAATTCTCGATGAAGTCGGGACCGTCGGGAGTACCAAGAAAGCCCCCGTGCCAACCGGCACTGGGGCTTTCTTGGTCCATGGTCTGAGAACCCTTGGGTGAGAATCTGGAGCGGAGCGACACATCCGCCTGATAAGACGCACTCTTGGCCACAGACGCGTAAAGCGCGCGAGTCAGACATAAACATTGGAGTATTGATTCGGGTAGTTTCTCGGAGTGATGTGCGGTGCATCCGATCATCCGCATGAGGCAGCTCGAAAATGAACATCTCCGCTGTATTTGCTCTTGGCCTTTTATTGCAAAGCCCTCTCCCCAGGCCGGTCGCTACACTCACGATCACGACCGGGAGTGTAAAGATTGAAAGAAAGGTAGGGGTCCCGCCAAAGTCGGATTCAAAGATTATTCGCCTTCGAAACGGCGATCGGGTCACGGTTGTCGAAAAGGGTCGCATGACCGTGATTCTCGACAAGACCGGGGCCACGTGGCGGCTCCCCGACAGCGGTCAATTTCAAGCGAAGGATGGCGTGTTCCAGGGCCTTCATGGTGCCAAAGCTCAGCTGGTTCAGCAAGGAAAAACGGTCACTCGAAGACCTCTCGCACCGAGCACCGTTATTACGGACAAGATTCGTGCCGGGCAAGTCAAGCTCGAACCCTTTGGCGGGATCGAGCAAGGGCCGGTCGTCGTAAAGTGGACCAAAGTTCCTGGAGCGGGCAAAACGTGGGTCGAAATCCTTGACGCGAAGGATCGAGTGCTGGGGAGATTTGACCCGATCAAGGGCGTTAGTCAGGTCACACTCCCGGCGGGAGTGCCAAAACCGGGCACATGGGCCCGAATCCGCGTTTCCCAACCCGACACGACCTCCACTTGGGTGTACGTGCTGACCAACGAAGAACAAACGGAAGTCAGCGCCGCCGAGCGTGAGCTGCGCACAACGCTCAAAGAGGACCCCCAGGCGCTCGGGCTGGCGCTGGGCAACCTCTGGGCCGAGTTCCGGCTTGCGAGCAAGCTGCCGACGGCCCTTAAGATGGCATTTGAAGACCCGGCGACCGGCGACGCCCAGTGGAGATTTGGCGAATGGCTCGAACAAGCAGGTTTCCCGGCTCTCGCCCGGACTGCTTACGAGGCCGCCTGGAAGGCGGGGGAGCGCGATGGTCTCCTAAAGGAATCCATCGAGCGACTCGGGGGGAAGGCCGAGGTTCCCGAGTGGGAAAAGGCCGCCGGGGAACGCGACCAGTTGATCGCGGCGGGCAAACTTAAAGAGGCTCTTCCCGTGGCGGAGCGGGTGGTGGCGTTGTTGCGGGAAGGCAAGCCGGAGTCTCTGGAACTGGCTCTAGCTTTACGGACCATTGCGGATATGCAAGCTGATCTCAAGATGTACCCAGAGAGCGACAAGAACTTCGGCGAAGCAATTGCGCTTTTCCAGCGCCTGAAGATGGCAGAGTCCCTCGAAGCCGCCCTGGCCTGGGATTTGTGGGCTTATTCCTCAGAAAGCCGGGGATATCTTGAGCTCGCTCAAAAACGATATGAGGCCGCTCTCGCCATCCGGAAGAAGCTCGCCCCGGGCTCCTTAGATGTGGCAAACATCCTGTTCAACTTAGGACTGTTGGCAGTTACCCGGGGGGATCTGGACCTCGCGCAAAAACTATATGAGGCCGCCCTCGACATCCGGGAGAAACTCGCCCCGAACTCACTGAGGATGGCAGGCATCCTGAATAACCTGGGAATCTTATTCATGGATCGCGGGGATCTGGACCTAGCCAAAAAACGATATGAGGCCTCCCTCGCCATCTACGAGAAGCTAGCCCCGGGCTCCTTAGATGTGGCAAACATCCTGTTCAACTTAGGACGGTTGGCAGATGACCGGGGGGATCTGGACCTCGCGCAAAAACTATATGAGGCCGCCCTCGACATCCTGGAGAAACTCGCCCCGAACTCACTGAGGATGGCAGGCATCCTGAATAACCTGGGAATCTTATTCATGGATCGCGGGGATCTGGACCTAGCCAAAAAACGATATGAGGCCTCCCTCGCCATCTACGAGAAGCTAGCCCCGGGCTCCTTAGATGTGGCAAACATCCTGTTCAACTTAGGACGGTTGGCAGATGACCGGGGGGATCTGGACCTCGCGCAAAAACTATATGAGGCCGCCCACGCGATCTACGAGAAGCTTGTCCCGGGCTCTCTGCACATGGCCGCCAGCCTGACTAATCTCGGAGTTGTGGCCTCTGACCGGGGGGATCTGGACCTCGCGCAAAAACTGTATGAGGCCGCCCTGGACATACGGGAGAAGCTCGCCCCGAACTCACTGAAGATCGCAAGCATCCTGAATGGACTAGGTATCGTGGCCTGGAGACGGGGGGATCTGGACCTAGCGCAAAAACGATATGAGGCCGCCATCGCCATCCAGGAGAAGCTCGAACCAGGCTCAACAAGCGTGACAATGTACCTAAAAAACCTGCAGTACGTGGCAAGGGCCCGGAAAAACGAGACCGATCTGTGGGATATACAACAAAGGTTATTGGAAATCGTCACTAAGCTCATCGAAACCCGAGGACCCAGCCAGGGAGGGGAGCTTGGTTCTCTAGGATCACGCGGGACTGATACCCTGAGGAGACTCGGAATCTGCGCCGATCCCACCACTTTTTGCCCCTACCTCCCGGCACTTCGCGGGGCCGGGTTGACATTACAAACACGCTTTCGCGCCGCCCAGAGGCTAGCAGAAAGCGATGCTGACGTGCTAAGCGCGGTGAGTGCGGTTCAGGTCGCAACCAAACGGGAGACCGACTGGGTGACGACCCCTCGCCAGAAAGAAATGGACGAAAAGGCTTGGAACGACTACCGTGTAGAGCTTCGGGCCAAGCACAAGAGCGCGGAACTCAAGCTGACAGCCTTGCTAAAAGAGAAAGATTCTCGCCTAGGGCAAGACACGCTCAGGGTAGGCCTAATGCAAGTCCAACATGGACTACCCGACCGCCACGTGCTGGTTGAGTTTTTGCGCATCTATTCCTGGGATGATAAGAAGAGCGACTTTGGAGCCAATGAATACGGGGTTTACCTTGTTTCCAAAGATGGTCCTGTCCGGTTCATGCGGCTTGGCCCAGCGGATCAGATAGACGCGCTCGTGAAGGCGTGGCAAGAGCAGATGTCCTTTGCAACCGACATCGAAGCCGGCGAGGTCACCCTGAAGTCCACCGAGAAAGAACTGAGGAGCATCGGCCGTAAACTCTACGACAAGCTCATCAAGCCGCTGGGCAAGCTGCCCGAGAACCTGCTCATCGCTCCCGACTCCACCCTCCACGGCCTCAGCTTTGGGGCGCTGGTAGACGGCAAGGGCAAGTACCTGGTGGAATCGAAGGTTATGAGCGTGGTCGGCTCGGGCCGGGACCTCGTCGAAAAGCCCATCGCTGGCGTTCCTGGCCCTTCGGCCGTGATCGCCGGCCCGGACTTCGGCCTCGGCTCGGCGGAGGTTGCCGCCGCCAACGCGGGTGTGAAGTCGGAGACTTCGGTGATGCGGAGCTTCAATTCGAATGGAACTTGGGATTCGCTGGACGGCGCGCTCGAAGAGGGCCGGTTCGTCGCCGGAAAGCTCAGGGTTCCCCCGATTGATGGCGCCAAGGCGACCGAAGAGCGGCTCATGAGCCTGGTCCGGCCACGTGTGCTCCACATCGCCACCCACGGCAACTTCGACCCGCCTACCCTGGCCGCGACCGATCGAGAGGATTTTCGCATGAGCGGCATGGTCGGAGCAAACCTGCGTGTCGCCGATAACCCCATGATCCGTTCGGCGCTCATCATGGCGGGCGCGAACAATGAAGCGGCGCTGCGCAAAGAAGGGCTCCAAGACGGATGGGCGACCGCACTCGAACTCTCGCAGATGGACCTCCGAGGCACCGAACTGGTCGTTTTATCCGCATGTAACACCGCCAAAGGCGATGTGCGCGGGGCGGACGGTGTGTTCGGTCTCCAGCGAGCGTTTCGGTTTGCCGGTGCCCAGACCCTGGTGATGAGTCTGTTCAAGGTTCCAGATGCCTCGACTCTAAAGCTGATGGAGCAGTTCTACGGAGCCTGGAAACCAGGCGATGCCCCGGGATCGAAACTCACCGCACTGCGAGGTGCGCAACTCGCTATGCTCAAAGACCCGAAAACAAGACACCCTCGCAACTGGTCCGCATTCGTCTTGATGGGTAACCGGTAGTGAAAACTCACCACGGTAGAGTCCTCGCTGTTCTCATTGTAATGAGTGCGATTCTCTCGTGGCTGCCTCTCACGCATGAACTTGAAAACCTCACTGTAGACCTCAGATTTAGATTGAGGGGCCCATTGACCTCTCCTTCGCGAGTCGTCGTTGTCGCCATCGACAATGATGCGGAGGCGGCTTGGGATCTTCCCAAGGCGGCTTGGCCCGAAAAGTTCTCGCTCCTGCTCGACAAGCTGGATACCTTGGGCGCCAACCGGATTGCTTTTGATTACGTGTTCGAGACCGACATAGATAACTATCTTTCCGATCTAGGTGTCGACCGCACCCCAGTCTTTGAATTCACCCAGTCTGTCGACAGGTTAGGCCAGCGAGTGATCCTTGGTACCGAGACCGGAAGCGACGTGATCCCTCAGCTGAGAGCGGTGGCGAACCTCGGTTCTGTCTCGACAGGGGCCAGTTCCGGAAGAATAGTCCGCTCTGTTCCGCGCTACGACACCACCATGGTGCCTCCCATCCAAGGGCTTGCCTCACTTGCCGTAGACCCCGGGGCGAAGCAGAACGCCCCGATCCACATTAACTATAGCGGACGCACCATTCCGACCTTTTCCGCGCTAGATGTGATTGAGGGCCGGGTCAATCCTGACTCGTTCCAAGGGGCTTATGTTTTCATTGGGTCGACCTTTGATTCGAGTTTGGATACGCGACATGTCACTCCGTTTCAGAAGCAAACTGCGGGGGTGTTGATCAACGCGGAGGCGGCGGACACCCTTCTCGCGGGCAGAGAACTTCGGTTGTGGCCCGAATGGAGTTTTTACGCGTTGGCGATTGCCGTCACAGTCCTTTTTGGCGCCTTAGCAAACCGGGTGATGCCGGTGGTGTATTTTGCCGGAGCTGCGGCATTTGGAATCACTTGGTCGATGATGACGTTGGCTGCGTTCACTCGCGCGAATCAAGTGTGGCCCGTCTTCCTCCCGCTGGTGATCGCCTTTGGCCTCGTTCCGATGGTTGCTTACTCGATTCGAACCCTTTCGGAGCGGGCCAGAGCCGAAAGAACGCGAAAGCAGTGGAGTGTCTTTATGCCAGAAGAGTTTATTCTTCGGGTGGAAGCCAATCAAATGCGCGGCCTGGGTGCTTGGGAAGAGGTGCAGGGATGCTTTCTCTTTCTGGATATCGCGAGTTTCTCTGAGCATGCAAACGCACTGGGCAGTCAGGCGGTCGTGGCCCCCGTGAACTTGATCATGGTCGCAGCTATTGAGGAAATCCAGAGCCGAGGGGGTATCGTCTTGAACTTTATGGGGGACGGGCTCGCGGCACTGTATGAGATAAAGCCTGATGCCGAGGCCGGGCACGTTCGACAATCCGCTTTGAAGAGCTGCCTCAAGATTCTCCAACGCGTGGGGGATCTGAATGAAAGCGGCTCCTTGGGTACGAGAAAGTTTGACGTGCGCATCGGAATGAGCACGGGGAGTTCTAGTTTGGCGCTGATCGGGACCGACCAACGACGTCAAATGACCCTGTATGGGCCAGCATTGAACATGGCGGCTCGTTGTGAGCAGGCGGGCAAAAATTTGAATCCAGATGGGGATTCGACAGTCAGCAGTCGCCTCGTCGTAAGTCCGGAGTTTGAGCCCGAATTGCGGAGTTTGGACTTGACGGTCCGACGTGCAAACTACCGCCCGAAGGGTTGGTCTGAGCCTTTACCGCTCTACTACTTGGATGAGAATAGTGGTGCCTAAATCGGTGGGGCTTTAGCACGCTGAAAGGGAGCCTGAGAAATTGCGCTGCTTGCGGAAGAAGGATCGAATCTAGGTCTAGATCGTTCCTCTTCGACCCCGCAGGAGCCCCCTCGGTTATCGGATTTTCAAAGAATTGTGTTGACTTCCGAAAAAAGATTGATACAATGAGTGTCATGCGTTACACCACGGTTTTGTCTTTCCTTTTTGTGACTTCGTCGCTTGCCCATGCCTCTTTTGAAATGCTGCTCATGGGGGACAACACGGGCAATAACTTTAAGGTCACTCGGTATGATCCGGTAACACGAATGTCGTTGGGTTCATTTGGACTGGGAATCATCAATCACGCGGTGAGAGATGTTGCCGTGGATCAATCCACGAACCGTGCGTTTGTCCTTTCCGCAGGAGGGCGCGTCAACGTCTTCAACTACAACACGGGCGAGTGGCTCGGGGCGGGAACAAACAATTCGGGATTGTACACTGCCATCGCGTACAATTCTGGATCGAACACCCTCACCTTTGGCGAGGGCACGGGGTCTGGGGCGAACGGGGGCATTCAAGTCATGGATGCGGATAGTCTGACTGCAACCGGGCTGGGTTTCCCATCAACATTTGTCTCCACCGCCCCCCTTCAGCGTCCTGGAACCACCAACTATTTTATGCACACGTTGGCATCTTTTGGCGGGTTCAACCCTTCAACACGAGTGTGGGACGAGAATGGAAATCTGCTGGATACTCAATTTGGGCCAAACGCTTGGGATGGCGCGAATGGCGTGAGAGATTCTGTCTTTAGCGGTAATTTCATGTACGGCCTGGTTACGAACGTGACCGGCACGGTTGACACCCTCGTGTCTTCTTCCGTAACGAACACGACGATGGGTCTACCCTCCGCTGTCGCAAGTTTCGCCGCCCCGGGATTCGCGAACCGTTCGATGGCCTTGGGGCACAACGGGTTGCTGTGGGTAAAGACCGGCAACGAGTTGCGAAGCTACCACCCAATCAACGGTTTTGGCGCGGCGAACATTCTTCCGGTCTCCATCTCGGACTCGACCGGAATGGCCATCGTCGTGGCGCCAGAACCTACGTCCATGTTCGCCCTCGGGCTCGGCGCGCTCACGCTCTTGCGCCGCCGGCGTCGCTGAACGGCGTGGTTGGTGCGGAACCGGGAGAAGGTCAAGGCAAGCAGCCTGGGGCCTTGACCTTGTCCTTAGCCGCCGAGTGAGATCGGACAGCGCCTGCAACCCAGTCCGAGCAAGACTTCACATGGCGCCGACATGTTTTTGTTCCGATGGGCCAGGTGCGAACATTTGCGAGCCCGACCTGCGAGTGGCACACTCTCAGGTCGGGCGATGCGGAGGAATCCGCCTCTCTAGGGGTTCGGAGTGATCTTGTATCTTGCGGTGGCCGCAGAGGCGATCTCGTGCATAAACGCCGTAATTGTTCCTTCATAGGCAGGGTCATCGTTGCGTCCCCCACCGCGCCAGTTTACGATCAAGATATGGTCTCCGTAGTCATAGATCCCAAATCCCATGCTCGAGGTACCAGAGGAGTTTGCCCGGACCGTCTGTCCGACGATATCCCAACTGACCGTTGAAGGAATGGGCGCCTTCGAGTACGCGGGAAGGTTCCAATAGACATAACGATTCCCCGGCGTGTACTGAATTGAGTTCCCACGAACATCAGCCCATAATTCCACTTTCATGGGGGGGTATACGCCGTTCGATGCGTTTGGCTTCTCGATGCGGGTCGCCGAGGCGATATCGTAAAAATCCGCACCGAATGTTCCGGGGGTGGCCTTCATCACCGAGAACTCGGTATGCCCATTGGGAGAATAACGTCGAGTCTGTTTATAGAAGGATTCGACCCCGTCTTTATCCTTCAGAATCATCGTGACCTCGACATCGGCAAGACCGACCGAGTCTTGGCCCGTCACAAGATAGCAGGTGGGCGAGGTCGTCGTAATCTCCCTCCCGACCTTTCCTTGAGCGTCATTCAATACGGCGTTAGTAATCGATCCGGGGAGGGTAGAGAGCGAGTATTCAAACGTCACGTCGCCCGGGTACACATCCTTGTCGTACTGCACCTCAATCTTCATGCTCTTTCCGGCATCAAACGATCCCGACGGCGGAGTGACTTCGAAAGCCGAGACTCCAAATTTGCCTGCAGAGAGGTTCGCGGCGTTCCCCGTGGAATATTCCTTTGCATAGCGACCCGTCGTGGCCGAAAACTCCCAAGAGCCGAGAGCCGCAACAATCTTCATGGTTCCTCGGAAGGCTTGGATCTGCATAGATGTCAAGGATTTCGAGGCAAACTTCTGCGCAAGCTCAGGCGCCTGCGTTTGCAAGATCGGAGCCAGGGCGGCAAGGGTCGAGAACGCATCGGCCTCGGATTTCGCCGGGATCGAAGCGCATTGCGCGACGAGGCCTGAGAGTTCGGGCCCCTCTTGTGCGGCCGCAAAGATCCCGGTGGTATCTGCGTTGATCGCCGCAAGGAGATTTGCGGCCTGATCGAGGTTCTCCGCCGTCATGTCTACCTGAGGTGCTCCAATTGCATCGAGCATCTGCGCGGCAGAAACCTTCATCAGCCCACGGCGATACATCTTTCCCAAGCTGGCTCGCCACGTCGCAGTTTCTCCGGCGTAGCTCGATTGGCCAAAGACGGCAGGGGCGGCTTGCCCAAACACGGGTTGAAGAACCACCATTTCGAAATTCTCCGCAGTAAACGCCGGATCGAGGGACAGCGCGATCGGCGAAGTCGTGGTCTCGGCAAGGAAAGAGTATTCCGAACCAAATCTCTCAGGATTCGTCGTGTGCTGGGTCCCTTCTTTATCGGTGTAGCCCGTCTTGTACACAAAGCAACTGCCTTCGAGGCGCGACCAGTAGTTATCAATGATAAAGCCTTGAGCCTGCCTCGAACTAACTTGTCCCTTGTGGGGACCATTGTTCTCATCCTTTGTGAGGGTCAAGCTCGGTGAGGGGGTTTCTCTTGAACCAAGAGCCGGAGCTTCTGTGTGAACCGGAAGGCTTGCCACCTGAGCGGCAAGGGCCGCCGCTAAAGCTGTTTGAATCGACTCGTTCCCGTCCTCAAGGGCGAAGAGATTGGTTTGCATCGCTGTTTCGATGGCGGTGGCCAGAACCGCGGTCGTCGAGTGCTTCTTGATGCTCTCCCACAAGTCGGCACGTTGAGTCCCGTTCAAATCAGAGGCACCGAGACCCAGGAAAACCAGGCTCGCGGCGCAGTTGCTGGGGTCAATTTTGACGGGCCGGACCGAAGGTTCCGCCATCCCGAAAAGCACGACTCGCGAAGTTTCCGAGTCGAGAACGCTCACCAAGTTCAGCGCAGAATCTCCCACCGGGAGGTCAAAACTGCCTCCATCGACGGCTTTTGCACCGAGGGCGGTTGAGACCGCCAAAGCTCGTCCTGCGGTATTTGGAACCGTAACCGATCCAACGGCCGTGCCACCGGGGGAAACAGGCGTGCCGCCCGAACCGCCACAACCGGCAAAGACCGAGATCAACGCGACGGAAACGGTGACAGGGAAGAGAAAAGCGCGAGACAATTTTCGAATGGGCATGAGGAACCTACCTTGCGCGAGAGTGTAGCAAGGCAACGTTCTACAGGCGTTATCAATAAGGGGTGCGGTTAGAGTCGGCGGAACTCGTCGTAAAGGTCCAGCACAACTTGTTTCAACCCCTGATTTGCTCCTTGTGGGGCGATGGAGTGGGGGGGGAGAAGGCTCGCGAACGCAGGCGTGAACGTCGCGCCCAGAGCGGCGAACTCAGCTTGCACCAGGCCAGCAAATCGTTCTGCGGCCTTGGTTTCGCCCATCCGAAAAAGGCCCTGGATGGCCACGCTGAGAATCTCGGTGCCGGTCTTGAATCGCCGCTGAATGAGAAAGTGTTCAAGGCTTCGGCAGAACCGGTCGCGGGCGAGGTTTCGGTCTTGATCCAGAGTAAGGAGCGCGATGAACCCTTGTTCATGCTCAAAATCGCGGCTGAGGCCGTGGGATTCTAGAAAGAGAAGAATCTCCGCAATGCCTGCGGCGGCGCTGCCGATGTCCCCCGCAAAGAAGTGGGCTTTCGTTCTAAGAAAAAGATACTGAGCGAAGCCGAAACGCCCGGCGCGAGTGAGGTCTGCCGCGAGCACACTTCCAGATTGCTCGATGATTCGGAGGGCCTCCTGGGGGCGCATCGTGGCCACAAGCACAACGGCTTTGTTGGAGTGCGAGACGCTTACCAAGTAGGCATTACCTAGTTTGTGGGCGATGGCTTCTGCTTGGTCGTATAAGTCTTCCGCCTCTGCGTAGTTGTGTAAGCTAAATGCCCGCATCCCGAGGTGGTTGAGCCCGGCGATCTTGTCCAGATCGGACCCAAGGGCATAGAGTTCTTCGGCAAACGTTTTGATCTTGGTCCAGTCGCCCGTGGCCGAATACCCCACGAGAATACGCTTGATGGCCCCCGCCCGGTCCTCGCTCCACTCCGGGCACCGTTCCAGGGTCCGTTCAAGGAGGGGAAGGAGTTCCGAGCCGTGCCGCAACACCTCCCAGTTGAGCGTCTTTGAAGCCAGCAGGGTCATGAGGCGAAGAGGATCTTCATCAAGCAGGTGCCTTAGCAACCCTTGGATGAATTCTTGTTGAGGCGACGTCAACGGGCCGTCTTTGGGGTCGGGTCGCTGGTGAATGATCTGGAGTGCGTATTCGCGCAGAGCCGGAGAAACCTTCATCCCGAGTTCTTGCTTCAGGCGCATCTGATATTCGCGAAACGCCGCCAGCGCCTCGGCGGAGCGGCCTAGCTGCGCAAGCATTCGGAGAGTGATCCGAAAGCCTTTCTCCGAGGTTGGATCGAGTTCTTGGATTCGCCGGGAAAACTCCAGCGAGGTTTCCCAATCGCCCTTGGCACCAAACTCTTCGGCGAGGGCGGAGAGAGTCCCCAATTGTCTCCGGAGGTGGAACTCTCGAAACGGCTGAATCCAGTCGGCTTCCCAGTCCTCCAACAAAGGCGCACGGAGTTGCATATCCAACCTTAAAAGAGCCTGAATTCGGCCTTCGGAACTTTCTTCGGCCAAAGCCTCGCGTTCCCGCAAGCTCACTTCTTCCCAATCCGTGACGACATGGACCAAACGAAGACTCTGAGGGTTGACCGGGATGAGGTGCTCGTGCCCAAGGATATCCCTGGCATAGCTCAGTGCGGGCCGGAGATTTCGGAGTTGGCTTTCTCGTGGCTCCTCTGGCCAAAGCTCTCCGGCAAGCGTGGCTCGGGAGAGTCGGCGATCCGGTTGCAGCGCGAGTCTAGCGACGACTTCTGCCGCCCTCGTCGTGCGGAATCGCGCCACCTCATCGCTCGCGGTTCGAACACAGAAATTGCCAAACACTTGGATTCGAATGGGGCTTGGCATTTGAACCGGAGGTTACCCCGCGCCGAAGCCAAACTAGGGCTCAATGGGATCGAGTCAAGAGAATCGAAGACGAGGGTGGGAAAGAAGCGCCGGGTGAGGTGCGCTCGAAGGCTCGATGACTCTCACGGCTCCTTCGATAAGAGAAACTGCTGAGGTTAAGGTTCCTTCACAGATGGCTCCAAGGTGTATCCTCTTGATGAGTGAACCGGGGACTGGTGTGAATCCCTGTCCAAGAGGCCTGGGTCGGTGCCCTCAAATCGTGAGTTGTGAAAGGTGTAGCCTGAATGAGAATCGCAGTTTTTTCTGATGTCCATGCGAATCTCCCGGCCATGGAGGCAGTGCGCGATCATATTGCCACGGGTGGTTACGATCAAGTCTATTGTCTTGGGGATTTAGGCGGGTACGCAAGCCAGCCGAACGAGGTGCAAGAGGTGATCATGGAGATGGGTTGCCCGACGATTCTGGGCAACTATGACGAGGGGGTTGGCTTCAACGGGGACGACTGTGGGTGCCACTACACGAAGCCGTTCGACATCGAGATGAGCAACACCTCATTCATCTGGACTCGGGACAACACCTCGGACGAGAACAAGGCATGGTTGCGCAACTTGCCGCGAGAGATTCGATTTGAAGTCGAGGGGCTAAGAGTCCTTCTTTGCCATGGCTCGCCGAGGTCCACAACCGAGTATCTCTTCGTCGATCGATCCGACGGCTTTCTCCGGCAATTCACGCCTGGGGGGTCACATGATGCCCAAGCCGATGTGATTGTCTTTGGTCACACGCACGTGCCCTTTCATCGAGAAGTAGACGGTGTTCAGTTCATCAACACCGGGTCGGTGGGACGCCCGAAGGATGGCGATCCCAGAGCGGGTTACTCCGTCTTGACGATACAGAATAAGGGCGTCGAGTTTGAGCAGGTAAGAGTGAATTACGACGTTGAACTTGCGGCGACGCGGCTCGTCGCCGCTGGGCTCCCCGAATACTTCGCGAACTACCTGCGTGGCGGCGGAATCGTGAACGAGTAGGGCCGCGACTTCTCCCATGTCCTGTGTGTCCCGGAACTCCGGTTTGTGATCATGCCGATGGGTATTCTCTGCCTAAACCAAGTTTTCGAAGACTCTCATGCCCCAATTTTTCATTGCAATCCACCACCGAGACGACTATGATCCGTCCACCGAACCAGCCTCGATGGCGCAGGCCATCGATGATCTGAATGACGAAATGGTCGCGGCGGGGATTAGGGTTTTTGTCGGGGGGTTGCACCATGCATCCACGGCCCGCTCGATCCTGCGCAACGAGGGAGGGGAACTTGAGGTCCGTGAAGGGTCCTACCTCCAAACTGATTCGCACGTGGGCGGATTTTGGGTGCTGAAATGCGCCGATATGGACGAGGCCATCTCTTGGGGCCAAAAGGCTTCCATTGCCTGCCAAGCTCCGGTGGAAGTCCGGCAGTTTCATTAAGGGTGAAATCTAGGAGGGGCAGATGATGCAAGGAACACTCGTTCTTGTTTGCGGACTTCCAGGATCGGGCAAAACGACGTTCGCAAAGCGGCTCGAAGCCGACCGAAACGCCATCCGCATGTGCCCGGATGACTGGATCGAAGCGATCTTAAAAGATCCAACCGACTCACGAGAAAAAGATCGGCTGCGCGATGTCGTCGAGAGTCTTCAGTGGGACCTCGGCAAGACGTACCTCGTCAAGGGCCTCACCGTGATTTTGGAAAATGGATTTTGGGCAGAGGAGGAACGAACCCAATACGCCATGGAAGCCCTTGCCCTTGGGGCGAAAATCGAGCTGTACGCGATGGATTCCTCGGACCTCGATGAGTTGTGGCGACGCATCGAACTGCGCAATGCGACCCTCACGACTCCCACATGGGTGATGCGAAGGGAAGACCACGAACCTCGTTGGTCCGGATTCGAACCTCCGACAGCGGAAGAGATCGCGTTTTACGACGATGGAGGCTTCATCTCTTAATCAACTTCCGCAGGCCTGATCCAAATTCATAAAGGAACAAAAATGAGGACTGTGCCAGTATTGTGGATATGTTTACCGCGATTCTAGCTGCGATCGTGCCGATTCAGGCCAACTTGTGGGCTTCCCCCACACCGCATTCCCGGCTTTGGGCAGAGGGGGCCAACGAACTCATTGCGATGGGCGAAGCAAAGGCTGCCCGGTGGCTGTTGGATACAAACCAACCCCAGGTGCGGGCTTGCCACGTACTTCGGTTACTTTACACATCGAAGAACAAGACACCATTGCGCGCACCGATGCTCGGGGGACTGGCTCTTCCGACCAAGACGATGCCGCTCACGAGTTGGCCGGAGTTTCCGATGGTCCTTCAAGATGGAGTGATTTTCGAGCTTGCCTCGGGCTATATGCTCGGCGGGGGACCCGGAGAATCCGTCGAGGGATATCTCGCGTACTGCCAACGAGAAGGAAAGTTCCGGGCGAAGCCATTCAAGGTTCCCAGCCCAAAGGCCGCCGAAAAAGCGGTGGCCCGGCTTACTTCCAGCAGTCGGTGGAAGGCCATTGAGTGGTCGCATAAGTCTCCCTCCCAATCCTATAGCATCGCCGAGAAAGGGATCGTGGATGTTTTGAAGAGCCAAGCAACCTGGGACGAAAAGGTCTATTGGAAGAAGGCTGACTGAAGTTCCTTTCGCGTTGTCGGGCGGTAAGTAGCATCGGCGGTGACCGAGGGCCTTGCGCTCGACAACGCAACGTTAAATCTTGACAAAACAATACAATTCTTTCTGCCCATTTTCGGCCCAAGAGCCATGAGGAATCTTGTAAACTGAATTCAGCGAGCGGTCCGAACGCTCGCAAAGAGAGAATAAAAAATGTCACGCACAATCGAGGTCACAGACGTCATTCTCAGAGATGCACACCAGAGTCTGATGGCCACTCGTATGGCGATGGAGGATATGATCCCCGCCTGCGAAGCGCTTGACCGAGCAGGGTACTGGAGCCTGGAATGTTGGGGCGGAGCGACCTTCGACTCCTGCATTCGATTCTTAAACGAAGATCCTTGGGAGCGCCTTAGAACTTTTAAGAAACTTCTTCCCAACACCCCCACGCAGATGCTCCTGCGCGGCCAAAACGTCCTCGGCTATCGCCACTACGAAGACGAAGTCGTCAGCCGGTTCGTCGAAAAGGCGGCCCTGAATGGCATGGACGTTTTCCGAGTCTTCGACGCCCTCAACGACGTTCGAAATCTCGAATGCGCGCTCAAGGCTGTCAAGCGGACCGGAAAGCACGCGCAGGGAACCATTTGCTACACCGTGAGTCCAGTCCACACCGTGGACAAGTTTGTCGAGATGGCCCAAAAGCTTGTTGAAATGGGCGTCGATAGCATCTGTATCAAGGACATGGCCGCTCTTTTGAAACCTCAGCCAGCCTACGATCTGGTGAAAGGAATCAAAGAGAAGTGCGGACAGGATGTTCTCATCCACGTCCACGTCCACGCAACCACCGGAGTCACTCTCGTGAGCCTCATGAAGGCGATCGAGGCCGGAGCGGACATCGTGGACACCAGCGTGAGCAGCCTGAGCCTCGGCCCTGGCCACAACCCCACCGAATCTCTTGTCGAGATGCTGGAGGGCACCGGTTTCACGACTCGATTGGACTTGGAAAAGATCTACGCGGCCCGAGACCACTTCGCCACTATTCGTCCTCGATACAAAGAGTTCTTGAGCGAAGTCACCGGCGTCGAAACGGAAATCTTTAAGAGCCAAATCCCTGGCGGAATGCTGAGCAACATGGAAAGCCAGTTGAAGCAGCAAAACCAAGGGCATCGCATGAAAGAAGTGCTGGAGGAAGTGCCTCGCGTCCGCGAGGATGCCGGATTCCCACCTTTGGTCACGCCTAGCTCCCAGATCGTTGGAACGCAAGCCGTGTTCAACGTGATGATGGGCAAATACAAGGTCATGACCGGCGAGTTTAGCGACCTTATGCTTGGCTACTACGGCGAAACCGACGCTGCGAAGAACCCCGACGTCGTCAACACGGCGAAGGAGTTTGGCAAGAAAGAAGAAATCACATGTCGCCCGGCCGATCTTATTGCTCCCGAGTGGGACAAGCTGGTGTCAGAAGCCAACGCTCTGCCAGGTTGCGACGGGACCGATGAGGATGTCCTCACCTACGCGATGTTCCCACAAGTGGCACCAAAGTTCTTCTCCACCCGAAAGGACGGGCCGCTGAATCTTGGAAAGGATCCAGGGCTTACCTCCGGTGGCTTGGACCCTTCTCACCCAGGGTTCCTCGCGCAACCTGTGGAGTACGACATCAAGGTGAATGGCCAGACAAAGCGGGTCGTTGTCTCCCCCGTCGGAGGGACGCAATGAACGACGAGGTTGTCCAGAGAGCGGAGTTAGAAGCTCTTCGTGCCGAACTCGCGGCTCTGAGGGCGGAACTCGCCCAACTGAAACCGCCGGCCCAAACCCAAGAAATTACGCCAGAGGTCGTCGAGGTGATCGCGGCGGCGGTGGCAGCTTTCCTCGGAAAGCGCGCCACGATTCGATTCATTCGTAGGGCCAATGAGTCCATTGACCCGTGGCGGACCCAAGGCCGTGTAAGCATTCAGGCAGCCCGCCAAATCCCCCAAACCAGGGGCTTGTAAGGAGAAAAGATATGACAATGATGGATATGAAGCTGGAAGAACGAGACCGAACGACCCTTAGCCTGATAGGCAGCTATTGCCAAGTCCACTGGACAGGCACAAACCGCCTCGCAAAAAGGCAATGCGAGAAGTGTGTTTACACAGTCCGAGGGTACGAGGGAGGCATGGTCTGCCTAGAACTCATCTATGACGCAATCGACGGGGTTCACGGAAAGGATGCCATCTATTGGGTCCCCATGGACGCGATCCAGTATCTACGGGTCATCTCCGAAGCCGCTGCCAAAGCCCGGATTGAGGCACTCGAACGAGAAAACCTGGAGGACCACCCGCGGGACTGAAGGAAGTCCCGCACACTCCACAAAAATTTGGTCCGGTCGCCGAACAACGGTACACCGGACCAAATTTCTAAGGACCAACGATATGAGCACAGTTGAACTAGAAAGACAATCTTGGACGACCGCCGAGGAAGCCGTAAAGGTTGTCAAATCAGGCGATAAGGTCTTTATTCATGGAATGGGAGCCACCCCTCGGCGGCTGCTCGAAGCGCTCGTCGCTCGGGCTCCAGAATTAAGAGGAGTCGAGCTACTTCACCTCCATTTGGAAGGGACCGCTCCCCACGCAGACCCGAATCTCTCGGAGTCGTTCTTTACCAACAACCTCTTCATTGGCGGCAATATGCGGTCGGCCGTGGGCGAAGGTCGGGCGGACTACATCCCGGTCTTCTTGTCCGAGATGCCCACATTGTTCCGAAAGGGCGTTTTGCCTCTCGATGTTGCGATCGTTTCCGTCAGTCCCCCCGACCGTCATGGATACTGCTCGCTTGGAGTCTCGGTAGACGTGACCTTGGCTGCAGTCCAATCCGCAAAGGTCGTCATCGCTCAGGTGAACCCAAACATGCCACGGACGCATGGAGATGGCAACATCCACGTGAGCAAATTTACGCATCTTGTGGAAGTGAACGATCCCCTGCAATCCAATCCACCAGCTGAGATCACGGAGATCGAGCGTCGGATTGGTCAAATCGTGGCGGATCAAGTGGAAGATGGAGCGAGCCTCCAAATGGGCATCGGGGCCATTCCCAACGCCGTCCTGGCCGCGCTCACGAATCACCGCCGGCTTGGAATCCACACCGAAATGTTTAGTGATGGCGTCATCCCGCTCGTTGAGAAAGGGGTCATCACCGGCGAGGAAAAATGTATCCATCGGCACAAAATCGTTTCCGGTTTTGTGAGTGGTTCCCAGGCCTTGTACGACTTCGTCAACGACAACCCCGTGGTGCAGCTTTTGGACATCACCTACGTGAACGATGCGAGCGTCATTCGAAAGCTGAGCAAGGTCACTGCCATCAACAGTGCCCTCGAAATCGACATCACCGGTCAGGTCTGCGCCGACTCCATCGGCGAAAAGATGTTTAGCGGGGTGGGTGGACAAATGGACTTTGTCCGGGGCGCCTCGCTCAGCGAAGGCGGGAAACCGATCTTTGCTCTTCCGAGCGTGACGAACAAGGGCGTAAGCCGCATCGTTCCCACGCTGAAAGAAGGGGCAGGTGTCGTGACCACTCGGGCCCACGTCCACTACGTTGCCACCGAATTTGGCATCGCCGACTTGTATGGCAAGAATTTGCGTGAGCGAGCCACGGCCCTCATCAATATTGCTCACCCCGACCATAGAGAGGCTCTTGAGCGTTACGCTTTCGAGAGATTTCATCGATGAACAAAATAGAAGAACTTAGGATGAAGAAGGCAGCGATTGCGCTTGGCGGAGGCCAAGATCGCATCGAGAAACAGCATGCCGCAGGACGATTGACGGCCCGAGAACGGGTCGGGAAACTCCTCGACTTGAACACTTTTCAAGAGCTGTCCATGTTTGCCCAGCACCGATGTACGCACTTCGGCATGGCGGGAAAAGAAGCCCCGTCTGATGGCGTCGTGACGGGCTCTGGCACGGTGGCCGGACGCTACGTCCACCTCGCGAGCCAAGATTTCACAGTGTTTGGCGGGTCTGCCGGTGAGATTCACTGCGACAAAGTCGTCGAGGCCATGACAAATGCACTGAAGACCGGAACGCCGTTCGTCTTCATCAACGACTCTGGCGGAGCCCGAATTCAAGAGGGAATTGACTCTCTGAGCGGCTACGCCAAGGTGTTTTACGCGAACACCGAGCTAAGCGGCGTGGTTCCTCAGATCTCGCTGATCTGCGGACCTTGCGCCGGGGGCGCGGCCTATTCGCCTGCCCTCACCGACTTCATCATTCAAACTCGGCAGGCGCAGATGTTCATCACGGGACCCAGCGTGATCAAACAGGTGACCGGCGAGGTGGTCAGCGCAGAAGAGCTTGGGGGAGCCGAGGCCCAAATGCACTATTCGGGCGTCGTCCACTTTGTTGCCGAAAACGATGAGCATGCAATCGACTTGTGCAAGAGGCTTCTCAGCTTCTTGCCGCAGAACAATGTCGAAGACCCTCCATTCATGCCCGGGGAATACAGCCTTGATCCGGACCTGACGCTCGATGGGGTCATTCCCGACGATCCAAAGGTTCCATACGATGTCCGAGATGTCATTGAGAAAGTCGTCGACTTTGCAGACTTCCTCGAGGTGCAGCAAACCTTCGCCGAGAACTTGGTGATCGGGTTCGGGCGCATCGCGGGTCGAACCGTAGGGATCGTCGCGAACCAGCCCTGCGTCTTCGCCGGAGTTCTCGATATCAATTCCAGTGATAAGGCGGCAAGGTTCATTCGATTCTGCAACGCGTTTAACATCCCGCTCGTCACGTTCGTGGACACTCCAGGCTTCTTGCCGGGGGTTTCTCAAGAGCAAGGGGGCATCATTCGCCACGGCGCGAAAGTTCTCTTTGCTTACTCCTCCGCGACCGTTCCTAAAATTGCGGTCATTCTGCGCAAAGCCTACGGCGGAGCTTACGTGGCCATGTGCGCCCGAGACTTGGGCGCGGATCGAGTGTTTGCCTGGCCGACCGCGGAAATCGCCGTCATGGGAGCCGATGGCGCGGCCGAGATCGTGTTCAAGCGCGAAATCGACGCCGCCGAAGACAAGGCTGCCGCTCGGGCAAAGTTCACCGCCGAATATCGAGATACGTTTAGCACTCCTTACGTCGCCGGAGCGCGCCGCATGGTCGATGACATCATCGAACCCAATCAGACCAGGATTTCAGTCGCACGTGCGCTTGAAGTCTTGCAATCAAAGCGCGAACTGCGCCCCGCGAAGAAGCACGGATTGATGCCGCTATGAAGCTAAAAATTACGATTGATAAACAAGTGTACGAAGTCGAAGTGGAGGTCGCCGAACCGGAGGCTCCGGTCGTTCGATACGCCACCGGTTCGAGCCGGCCAGCCCCTGGCGGGGCGGTCGCCCCGGTAGCCGCCGCAAGTGGCGGCCGGCAGCCCGAAGATGAGCAAAAGGCGTGTCGAAGCCCTCTTGCAGGAGTCGTGAGCGAAGTGAAAGTATCTGTTGGCGACACCGTCGAAGCCGATCAGCCAGTTCTTGTCCTCGAGGCCATGAAGATGTTCACCACGATCACGTCGCCGGTGGCGGGGACGATCCGGGCGATCGACGTGGCCAAGGGCGACGCCGTGAAGCAAGGACAACTTCTATTGGAAGTGGAGTAATGAATCTACAACATCTAGATCACGTGGCAATTTCTGTCCCGATGGGGCAGTTAGACGCCCAAGTAGCGCTCTACGAGCGAATGGGATTCAGGGTGATTCACCGGGAAGAGGTTTATGGCGGGGATCAAGTGAGAGAGGTTCTCCTGCAAATTGGAGACAGCAATAACTTGATCCAACTCCTCGAACCCTTGAATGAAGAGTCTCCGGTGGCCAAGCAGATCGGGAAGCAAGGGGGACGCGGTGGCCTCGCCCATGTCGCGTTTCGTGTGGAGAACGCTCAATCGGCCTATGATGAACTGAAAGCCGACGGATTCCAATTGATTGATCCCCAGCCACGACCGGGTTCTCGCGGGACGACTGTGTTTTTCATGCACCCAAAATCTCACACCGAAGCCGGGGCTCTTGGAGTCTTGTACGAGTTTGTGGAGGATCCTCATGCCTGAACGTCTTCTCACAGAATTCCCGCCGGTGACGACAGACACTTGGCGGGCCCAGATTGATGCGGACCTAAAAGGGGCCGACTTCGAAAAGCGGCTGGTGGGCAAAAACCTTGATGGAATTCGTGTCCAACCTTTCCACCGGGCAGAGGATCTGCCCTCGGGAGTGCGACCTCTCAAGACGGAGGGCGGATGGCAATTTCGGGAAGAGATTCGCGAGCCAAACATCGAGACGGCAAACCTGCACATCCATCGGGCCCTTGACCGGGGAACTGATGAAATCTCGATTCTGAGCTATCCATCCGGGCCGGCACCCCAAAATCTCTCCGAAATGGCGGTGCTGATGGATGGGGTTTGGGCCAGGAATCCAAAGATTCACTGGCAGAGCGGCCCGCTGAGCGCCCACATCCTTGCGATGTTCATTTGCGAGGCTCGAGTGCGCGATATCGATCTCGCCACGCTCGAAGGAAGCACCGACCTCGACCCGATTCTGGATCGTTGTGCAGGTTGGATCGAGGGCGGATTAGAGCATTGGGAGAAGGAAACTCTCTTGCGGCTCCAAGACATCGTCACCCACCTGCCTCAATATGGTTTGCTTTGTATTCGCGGAGCTCTCTTGGAAAAGGCAGGGGCATCCATCGGTCAAGAGTTGGGCTGGTCGCTCGCGCTCTTCCGTGAATATCTCGTGGCAGTCCATGCGGCGCTTCAAGAGGGTCGGCTCACCGTGCCGGGCTTCAGCGATCCAAGTTCTGCGCTTGCCGAGGTTGTGCGTCGGTCGGAGATTCGAGTCGGTGTCGGAACAAGCTACTTCTTTGAAATCGCAAAGATTCGGGCGCTCCGCATCCTCACCTCTTCTCTCCTTGCCTCTCACGGGATCGTAGGCGTGATGCCCAGAATCCATGCGACGGCAACAAGCAGTAATAAAACGGTCTACGATCCGACAAACAACCTGCTTCGAGGAACGGTCGAGGCCATGGCGATGGCTGTGGGTGGGGCCGATTCGATGACGGTTGCCGCCTACGATCAGGGCTATCACACCCCAGACGAGTTCAGCGAGCACTTGGCGCGAAACACAAACGCTCTGCTTTCCTCCGAAGCGCATATGGACGAGGTGGCCGATCCGTTGGCAGGGAGCTACACAGTCGAATGGCTGACGCAAGCCTATGCCGACCGAGGCTGGGCGATCTTGCAAGATGTGGAGGCCGAAGGGGGCTTTGTGGCTGCGTGGGCATCAGGAGCGATCCAGCGAGAGTTGGAGCGAGTCCGGGATGCACGCTCGCAGCAGGTCAGGACGCGCCGCCGTATCATCGTCGGAACGACCGCCTTTGGAAATCCGAAGGAACGACGACTGGCAGACATTGATCCCAAACCCGCTGCGCGGGTAGTTCGCCAATTCGAGGGAACCCTCGCCGACAGCGTGGATATCTTTGTGGAGGCCTGCCGTCTTGAACAGTGGATCACCTCCACACCCGTGCCACCGTCGGCACTCGATCCGTACCGTGTCAGCTGGCCTTACGAGCATCTGCGACTACGTACAGAGCGGCACGGCAAGCCCCCCGTTGTGCGGCTCGTGCTATTTGGCGACGCCAAAATGCGGCACGCCCGAGCGGCCTTTTGCCAAGGGTTGCTCGCCGCAGGCGGATACGAAGTGCAAGAGGTGATCGTGCAAGACTTGAGTCAAGTCTCCACCGAAGGAGCCGATCTTTGGGTGTTGTGCTCTGCCGATGCGAGTTACGCGGACGCGTTGAGGGCGCACCCGCTCGCGGTCCCCATCTTTATCGCGGGGTACCCCGAAGAGGACCTGGAAACCTTGAAATCGCTTGGGGTGGAGGGCTTCCTTCACATTCGACAACCGATTGACGAGACCCTCAACGAGCTCCACGCCCGGTTTGGAATTCCAGACTTTGGGCCCCAATCACAGGAGGAAAAGAAGTGAAGAGTCGACCGAAACTCGATTCAACGTGGATTCGGGAGGAAACTCCCGTCGGTTCACGAACGACTCAGGCAACGCCAGAGCATGTGGACCGGCATTCGGTGTACACGAGCGACGACCTCAACGGCCTGGAGCATCTAGAGTACGCGGCCGGGTTGCCGCCCTACTTGCGCGGCCCTTACAGCGCGATGTACGCAATTCAGCCTTGGACGATCCGCCAATACGCCGGATTTTCCACCGCCGAAGAGAGCAACGCGTTTTATCGAGCCAATCTTGCCATGGGGCAAAAGGGCTTGAGCATCGCCTTTGACCTGCCCACTCACCGGGGTTATGATAGCGACCACGAGCGAGTAGTCGGTGACGTCGGCAAGGCAGGCGTGGCAATCGATTCTGTCGAAGACATGAAGGTGTTGTTCGATGGAATTCCGCTCGATCAAATGACCGTGAGCATGACCATGAACGGGGCGGTGCTGCCCATCATGGCGTTCTACATCGTGAGTGCCGAGGAGCAGGGCGTGGCCCCTGAAAAGCTCGCAGGCACGATTCAGAACGACATTCTCAAAGAGTTCATGGTTCGCAACACGTACATTTATCCGCCGCTTCCTAGCATGCGGATCATTGGGGACATCTTCGCCTATTGTTCGGCGAACATGCCCAAGTTCAACTGCATCAGCGTGAGCGGCTATCACATGCAAGAAGCGGGTGCTTCCAGCGATCTGGAACTTGCGTACACGCTTGCCGATGGGTTGGAATACTTGCGGACGGGCATCCAGGCGGGGCTCAGCGTGGACGATTTTGCTCCGCGTATCAGCTTCTTCTGGGATATCGGGATGGACCACTTCATGGAGGTCGCCAAAATGAGGGCGGCTCGGCTCTTGTGGGCGAAAATCGTGAAGCAGTTCAATCCGAAGAACCCGAAGTCGATGGCCCTCCGAACTCACAGTCAAACCAGCGGGTGGTCGCTTACCGAACAAGATCCGTTCAACAACGTGATGCGGACTTGCATCGAGGCCATGACCGCGGCGATTGGCCACACCCAGAGTTTGCACACAAACGCGCTCGATGAGGCGATTGCCTTGCCTACGGAGTTTTCTGCGCGTATCGCCCGCAATACCCAGTTGGTTTTGCAGTCAGAAACAGATCTGACCAAGTTCGTAGACCCCTACGCAGGTTCGTTCTATGTTGAAAAGCTGACGCACGACCTGATGCACCGGGCCTGGGAGTTGATCGAAGAGGTCGAAGCTCTGGGAGGAATGGCCAAGGCCATCGAAACCGGATTGCCCAAGCAACGGATCGAAGAGGCCGCAGCGAGAAAGCAAGCGCGAATCGACACGGGCCGCGATGCCATCGTGGGCGTGAATCGATACCGGCTGGATCGCGAACAGCCGATCGACATCCTGAGCATTGACAACGAGGCGGTGAGGCGACAACAACTAGAGCGCCTTGCCGAACTGAAGAGCAATCGTGATGAATCGCGGGTTCGCAAAGCGCTTGACGCGTTGGCCGAGTGCGCTCGAAGCGGGGAAGGCAACTTGCTCGATCTTAGTGTTCATGCGGCGAGAGTTCGCGCTACACTGGGGGAGATGAGCGACGCTCTAGAAACCGTTTTTGGGCGGTACGAAGCGGTGGCAACGGCTGCCGCCGGTGCCTATGGAGCCGAAGCAGGGAACTCCGCTCCGGTTGCGAAAGCTCGGGAGCTTGCCAAGGAGTTCGCAAAGCACGAAGGGCGACCTCCTCGAATCCTCGTAGCGAAGATGGGGCAAGATGGGCACGACCGAGGCGAGAAGGCAGTCGCGACGGCCTTCGCCGATCTCGGATGGGATGTAGACGTCGGACCGCTCTTCCAAACTCCGGCTGAGGTGGCGGCGCAAGCCCTCGAAAACGACGTTCATGTCGTGGGTGTTTCATCCTTGGCTGCAGGCCACCTGACGCTCGTTCCCGCTCTCATCGATTCGCTGCAAAAGCAAAATCTGAACCATGTCCTCGTCGTCGTGGGAGGGGTCATCCCACCCCAAGATTACGCCGCTCTCTTCGAGGCGGGGGCTGCTGCGGTCTTCGGTCCGGGAACCGTGCTTCCGGTTGCGGCAGCGCAGATACTGGAGTTGATGCTTCCGGCCACCGTATGAGCGGCGGGGAACAGCATCGATTCGAAATGCCGGGGGTGGAACCACCCCCGGCGATCAATCCTCATGCGCGCCGGGTCGCGCCCTATCGTCCAACGGTCGATGAACTTTGGAGAAGACTTCAAAATCGAGATCGTTCGGCGCTGAGCCTTGCGATCACGTGGCTCGAAAGCACTCATCCGCGCGACCAAGACGATATCGCCCAAATTTTGGATCGAGCCCAATCGGGAGACGCCCGCTCCCTTCGCCTCGGCATCACCGGGGTTCCTGGTTCGGGAAAGAGCACGCTCATCGAATCCCTTGGGCTTCAGTTTCTTTCTGACCCCGAAGTCGATCTTGCCGTGCTTGCGATTGATCCTTCGAGCCCCATCTCGGGCGGCTCGATCCTTGGTGATAAGAGTCGCATGGTCCAACTCTCCCGGCATCCCCGGGCTTTTGTCCGACCCTCTCCCTCGCGAGGCACTCTCGGAGGTGTTGGGGGTTTCACCCATGAAGCGATTGCCTTGTGCGAAGCCGCCGGGAAGAACATCATCATCGTTGAAACCGTCGGGGTGGGACAAAGCGAGGCCACCGTGCGAGACATGGTGGATGTGTTCCTCTTGTTGATGCTGACCGGAGCCGGAGATGATCTCCAAGGAATGAAGCGTGGCGTCCTCGAACTTGCCGATGTTCTCGCCGTCACAAAGGCCGATGGTGAAAACAAAGTTCGGGCAGGGGTGGTCTGTCAGCAGTTGCGAGGGACCTTGGGATTCTTCATGCCGTTGAGCCCGCACTGGTCGACGCAAGTCGAAACGGTTTCTGTCCACGACCCTGCTTCCGTGTCTCAACTTCGTGATCGAATTCGGGAATGTGAGACGATCTTGCGAGGGGCTGGTGAGTTCGATGCCCGCCGAGCCACCCAGAGAGTACGATTTGCGTTGCAATCGATGGAGACCCTTTGGCAACGAGAGTTTATGGGGGATGACAATAGGGAAGAACTCTTGGGGCAGGTTCGCAGAAACGAGCTAACGCCTCGCCGGGCGGCCCAGCGCTGGTGGGAGTCGGTGAGGAAACAGTGAACCTCCAAGTCCCGCTTCTTCACGATTCGCCCCAGTTGGGCAACCTAGAGCTGACCTACGAAGTTTGGTCGGAGGGTGCGACGGGTTCGCCCATTCTCTTTTTGTGCGGAGGACCGGGGGAGCGTGCGACAGAGTTAAAGCCCCATCTTCCCTGGGGAGAACTGGCGCGCCAACGGCCCATCATCCTTTTGAATCAGAGAGGCACGGACTTGGTCCCGGGTCCTCTTTCTCTAGACCCTGAGATGTTCACGAACCCCGAGGCCGCTCTGGGTGTCCTCATCCATCAAGCTCCGAAAGTAGAAGCGAGTGCCTTCACACCCTGGCAGTCGGCGATGGACATCGCCCTTCTTACGGATGCTCTTGGAGTGGACCAGATCGACATCTTGGCCCACTCCTATGGAACCCATCTCACGATGGCGGCGATGAAGACGATTCCCGAGCGCCTTGGCAAGATCGCCTTGCTGGGATTCGAGGGGCCAAACCAGACATTTAAGTTTTCTCAACCATTTGATGCCACCCTCGCTCGGATTCCGCATGGCCCGGATCTCCTGTCGGAGCTGGAATCAAAGGACTGGGAGATTAAAGTGGATCAGGCTCTCCTGCGCACGGGGAAGTTCGGAATTCGGTGGATGCTTGCCTCTTGGATGGGTCTCGAGGCTCGAATGAAGCGACTTCCAGCGCTCCTTTCAGACCCAAGGGAAAACCTCCCGAAAGCGGTGAATGGCTTCATCGGAATGCTCCGCCGCCGATCCCCGATTTACTATTTGAACGATGCGGCATCGTCGGCTTCGGCGGATCGATGGGCTCGCCTCGCCGCAGAGAAGAGCGATTGGGGCACCTCTATCAACTTCCCGTTCCCACAAATCGGAGAAGCGTACGGTGTTTCAGCCCTTCCTGACGCCTTTCGGTCCGATCCTGTCTTTGATGGAGACGTCCTCGTTCTCACGGGTGAATACGACGCCTTTACTCCGACCTCGAACTTTATCGAAGCAGGGAAGGGGCTGACTGGCGCGACCCACCGCGAACTCCCGGGAGCGTATCACGACACTCTGCTACTGGGTTCCGAGAGTGCAGATGTTGTGCTTAGTTGGTTCGATGTGCCTAACCTTAGTTGACAGAGGGGCTCACCGGCGTCTCTTGCGCAGAATGGCCACCAAACCCACTCCCAAGGCGGCGATCGTTCCAGGTTCGGGCGCAACGACCATCCCGACGCCGAGGCTATCGCTCACTCTAAAGTTGAGGTCATAGCTTCCCACTTGGCCCACAATGCTGGCGGAGACGGAAGCGTACGTTTGGACGCGTGTCTTCAATCCTGTGGGATCCATCCCAACGAGCGCAAACCCGTCGTGCGTTGGGGCAATCGTGGGGACGGAATCAATATCGAAGTCGCCGACCTCAGTCAGAAGATTGGATGAACTGATGAGCGCAGTGCTTGAATACAAAATCGTTCGCACCTGATGATTGTCAAGATTGGACCGGTAGGTGAACGCGAGTCGATCTCCACCCGTAGAGAGCACGGTGGCCCCGCCAATCTGACTCGTAGAGTCGACGGATGCCGCTGGAACGATCGTAGAAAGAGCTCCCAAGGGGGTGAGAGCGGAGTTCGCAATGTAACCCACGATGTCCTTCGATGCATTGAAGCCGATCACCGCGTATCGGTTCCCACTCAGCTCAGTGATCCGTTGAGCGTTTGTCATGCCTGCCGCAGCGGCTACGGATCCGATTGAAAATGTATTCGTGTCGAAGGTTCGGATGAAACTTCCTTCTGTGGAAAGGAGCCTTGTGCCGGACAAGATCCCGCCCGAAGTGGAGATGAAGGGCCGGCTAACATCAGTAGCGAAGCCTGTGCTGTAATTGTAGGGTCGGACGACATCGTTAAAGCCGTTCCCCACCCACGCTTGGCCTGTCGAGCTTTGCGCCACCACCCAACTGGGCACCGCAGCACTAAATGAACCCATCATGATGTTGTTGGCGGGATCGTATCGGTGAACCTTGTTGTCGATGGAAGGAATGAGCATCAGCTCATACGAGGCATTTGCCAATCCCGAAAAACCTAACGCCAAAACAGCACATGTCCATCTCATCAGGGAGTTAGTATATCAACAAACCTGGGAATCTCCAAATCGGAGTCTGTCTCACAGCCTGAGGCAGCAACGGAAGCCTCGCGAGCCATAGTACGACTCGGCTCCGTTGTGATAAATGAACGTTCGGCCGAACCTGCGGTCGCCGAAGATCGCGCCGCCAAGGGCACGGATGTCATCGGGGGTCTGAAGCCAACTCGAAGTCTTTAAGTCGAACTCACCAAGGGTCTGGAGAAAGACGTAGTCCTCCTCGGTGAGCAGTTCCAGTCCCAGAGAATGGGCGATTCCCACCACCGAGCCGGAGGGTTTGTGCTCCTTCCGCGAGTCGAGCGCGGATTGGTCGTAGCAGAGGCTACGACGCCCTTTCGGTGTTTCGGGAGAGCAATCGAAGATGAGGATTTCTCCAGTTTCGGGGTGGAACCTTACTATGTTGGGTTCACCGCCTGTCTCCTCCATCCACTGAAGCGCCTTGCACTTCTCAGGGGTCTCGACCAGCCTTCGGGCAACGTCTTCCCAGGTGAAGCCTGGAGCAGGAAAAGCCCTGGAGGAAAATCTGTCCTCTAGGGCCCTAACCACAGGGATGGAGATAAGGTCGATCGATTCTTGCCTCATGGTAGTGCTCCCATTTTAGGCGGAATCTCTCGTGTTGGTGTAGAGACTCGTCGTCGCGAACCAACCTCGCGGTTACCGATTCGTCGCTATACCAATCTGACCGAAACTTGTCCACCAATCCGCAATTTTGCTTAATAATCGCAACTTTTGTCGCCATTGCAGGAGTAAAGTGGTGAAACTACCATGAGCACACCATCTCTGCCCATCACCGTCACCAACTGGTTCGAGGTTTATAGTTCAAACGTCGAATCGGCGATTAACTTCTACGCCCAAGTCTTTGGCTGGACGAAAGAATCGATGCCCATGGGGCCCGAGGACAAGTACTGGATGCTCAAAGCGGGCGAGGCCAGCTTTGCCGGAGTCATGGACCTCAATCACCCGAACCTTGAGGGCGTGCCCCCACACTGGGGGACGTATCTGCACACCGATGACTGTGCGGCGACGGTCGCGAAGGTGACCGAACTCGGCGGCAAGGTGGTGTACGGACCGATGCCCATCCCGGGCGTCGGAACTGTGGCCGGATTGAACGACCCCTTTGGCGCGCATTTCAATATTCATCAACCCGAGGGCGAGCGCACCGAGCCACCACAACGA
>CAZBXR010000022.1:0-32281 GCA_964496145.1 uncultured Chthonomonas sp.
AGTCCCACCCCGGGCACCACTTCGACATCCCTCTATTCCCGAGTCCCGAGGGTGTATTTATGCTCACAATTTCAACGACTCATACCCCGGCAACGGACCTCGGATACCTCCTTCTGAAAAACCCAGAGAGGGTCCATGAGGTGTCAGAAGGGAGCTGGACGGCCAACGTGCTTTATCCCGAGGCGAATGAAGATCGCTGCACCGTCGCACTCCTCGTCGAGATCGATCCCGTCAACTTGGTTCGCGGGCCTGGAGGGTCGCTCACCCAGTACGTAAACGATAGACCTTACACGGCCAATTCTCTTCTCTGCGTCGCCATGAACAAGGTGTTTGGCACCGCATTCTCGGGCAAGTGCAAGTACAACCAAGAACTCGCCGAGACGCCGATTCCACTTGAGGCGACCATTCCGTGCATCAACGCCACCGGTGGAGAGGAGTTCATCCGCCGGCTGTTTGAACCGCTTGGCTACACGGTCGAAGTTGAACCGATTCAGTTAGACGAAACGAACCCGACGTGGACGGATACCCCCTATTTCAGAATCAGTCTACAGAACAAGGTGACCGTCCAAACGCTTCTGCAGCACCTCTACGTGTTGCTTATGACGCTCGATGCGCGAAAGCACTATTTTGTGTCCACCGACGAAGTCGGCAAGTTGATTCGGAAAGGGAGCGACTGGCTCAATTCGCATCCCGAGAAAAACAGAATCATCCGTAGCTTTCTCGGACGAAAGCCAAGCTTGATTCGAGAGGCCCTCGAACAACTTGCGAACCTTGAACCAGAAGTGGAACTGACCGATGTTGATGAGATCCCTCAGGCTGTCTCGGAGGAAGCGGTGCGCAAAAGAACCCTTCATGAGGAGCGTCACGACCGAGTGATCGAGGTCATTCGTGAGTTGCAACCCACAAGCGTCCTCGACCTGGGGTGCGGCGAAGGACGCCTGATCAGAAATCTGATCAAGATTCAGGGTCTCAGCAAGATCGTGGGTATGGATGTGAGCTACTTCGAGCTCGAAAAAGCAACGCGAAGATTACAGCTCGAAGACGCCGGGCCGGCGATGCGAGAGCGCGTGCAGCTCATCCATGGAAGCCTCATGTATCGTGATGACCGCCTAGAAGGGTTCGATGTTGCAGCCGCCGTCGAAGTGATTGAACACCTGGACGCGGGTCGACTCCACGCCTTCGAGCGAGTCGTTTTTGAATGTGCAAGGCCTAAGCACGTTCTCGTCACCACGCCCAACCGGGAATACAACGTGCTTTACGAGAACCTAGAAGGATTCCGCCACGGCGACCACCGCTTCGAATGGACTCGAGCCGAATTCGAGGCCTGGGCAAACGCGGTTGCCGACAGACACGGGTACAAGACTCGCTTTGAGGGGCTCGGAGCAAGCGACGAAACTCTTGGCTCGCCGAGCCAAATGGCGGTGTTCAGCCGATGAAACTTGAAATTCCAGAGTTCTCCCTTGTCTTGTTGGTGGGCATCTCCGGGGCCGGAAAATCCACCTTCGCGAACCGATTTTTCGCCGAAACAGAAGTCCTGAGTAGTGACGCGTTCCGAGCGATGGTTTGCGATGACGAATCAAGTCTGGAGGCAACTACGGATGCCTTTAACGCGCTGCACCACCTTGCCGAGATTCGTCTTCGACGTGGAAAACTGACCGTCATCGACGCGACAAACGTTCAGGCCGCCGCCCGCAAGCCACTCTTCGACCTTGCCAACAAGTGGCACGCCATGAAAGTGGTGATTTGTCTTGCCACACCGGAGCAGGTTTGCGAAGAGCGCAACTCCACGCGTCCAAACCGAGACTTTCCGAACCATGTGTTGCGTTCGCAGAACCGCCAGTTTAGCGATTCACTGCGGCAGCTCAAGAGGGAGAAGGTGCACCAGATGTATGTTCTTTCGCCCAGAGACCATGACCACGTGGTGATTGAGCGAACGAGGATTTGGTCACGTCGTCCCGATGAAAAAGGCCCCTTCGACATCGTGGGCGACGTCCATGGTTGCTACGAAGAACTCACGGAACTGATGGTCAAGTTGGGATGGCAAGAACAACCTGAGTGGCATCATCCGGAGGGTCGCAAGCTGTTTTTCGTGGGCGATTTGGTTGACCGAGGACCGAAGCCAGTCGAAGTCCTTCGCCTCGCGATGGACTTGGTGAAATCGGACAAGGCCCTAGCCGTCCCGGGGAATCACGACATAAAACTGGTCCGCGCTCTGGATGGCAGGCAAGTCCAGCGTACGCACGGCCTCGCGGAAACCATGGAGGCATTAGAAGCTGAACCCGAGGAATTCCGCGAGGAGGTTCGTGAGTTCTTGAAGGGATTGGTGAGCCATGCCGTTGTCGATGAAGGGCGGCTTTGTGTCGCCCACGCGGGTCTTCGAGAAGAGATGCAGGGTCGAGGTTCCGGGGCTGTGCGCGAATTCTGTCTCTACGGAGAGACGACAGGAGAAATCGACGAGTTTGGGTTGCCGGTCCGGTCGAAGTGGGCAAAAGAGTATCGCGGAAAGACGATGGTCGTGTTTGGTCACACGCCGGTTCCTGAGCCCGAGTGGTTGAACAACACGATCGATATTGACACCGGATGCTGCTTCGGAGGAAAGCTCACGGCCTTGAGATATCCGGAGCGGCAGATCGTGCAAGTGCCCGCGAAAAGGGTCTACGCGGAGCCCGTCAGGCCAATTGCCTATGGGCACGGCCAACTAACCGGGCAGCAAGAGCTGGACACCCTGCTCGAATATCAAGACGTCGTCGGGAAGCGCTATATCGAGGTGCCGGACGGGACGGTCAAGATTGCGGAGGAGAACGCCATCGCGGCCTTGGAGATCATGTCGCGATTTGCGGCCGACCCTCGCTGGGTTGTCTATATTCCGCCAACGATGTCGCCTTGCGAAACATCGAAGCGAGACGGGTTCTTGGAGTATCCCGACCAAGCGCTTACCTACTATCGAAATCGCAGTATCGACCAGGTGGTGTGCGAGGAGAAGCACATGGGTTCCCGCGCTGTCGTCGTCGTGTGCAAGGACCCATCGGTAGCCAGAACTCGATTTGGCTTCATCGAGGAGAGTTGGGGAACGGTCTTGACGAGAACGGGTCGACCATTCTTCGACGACGTCGATTTGCAAGAGCAAATGGTGGAGCGGGTTTCCCGTGCGGCGGCTCCGCTCTTCGAGACGCTTGAATCCGATTGGCTGGTGCTCGATTGTGAGCTGATGCCCTGGTCGGCAAAGGCCCAGGGGCTGATCAAGACGCAATACGCAGGGGTCGGGGCAAGCTCGCGAACGGCAACGTCATTTGAGCGCGAGGTGGTGCAACAAACATTGGCGAGAGGGGTCGAAGTGCCCGAAAGACTCGTCCAGCGAGTCGCGGATCGCGCGGATGCCGCTCAGAAGTTTACGGATGCCTATCGCCGGTATTGCTGGCCAGTGGACGGGCTCGACGGCTATCGCCTTGCGCCTTTCCACATCATGGCTAGCGAGGGGGCGGTCCATACCCAACGAGATCATCAATGGCATCTGGATTTGATCGCAAAGTTGTGCGCAGGGGACGAGAGTATCCTGCTGATGACGCCTTATCGTGTTGTCAACCTAGCCTCGGAACAAGAGTGCCTCGATGTATGCGCTTGGTGGGAAGCCATGGTAAGCGCCGGGGGCGAAGGCATGGTTGTGAAGCCCATGGCCTTCCGCGCCAGCGATGAAAATGGACTGATGCAACCCGCCGTGAAGTGCCGTGGGCCTGAATATCTTCGCATCATTTACGGCCCCGACTATCTGGAGCCATCGAACTTGGAAAAACTACGCAAGCGAGGTCTGAGCCGAAAGCGGTCCATGGCGATTCGAGAATACCAATTGGGCGAAGAGGCTCTGCATCGATTTGTTCGTCGCGAGCCGCTACGACGCGTCCATGAGTGCGTTTTCGGAGTCCTGGCATTGGAGAGCCAACCCATCGACCCAAGACTATGATCAAGCTTCTCGTCACCGGATTTGGCCCCTTTGGGGAGTTTAGCGAGAACCCTTCTCAACTCCTGGCAGAAAGTTCTGGCGCGCCTTGCCGCATTCTCCCGGTGACTTTTGACGCCGTCGACGAGTTCGTCGCCAACGTTCAAAGCGTTGACCGTCTCGTGATGATCGGTGTGCACGGATCGGCGAAGAAGTTTCACCTCGAGCTCTTTGGTCGAAACCAGGTGGGCCGCATCTCCGATGTCTCTGGGCGCATTCTTTCTGGACGCATTGATCCCGAAGGGCCTGCGATGATTCGTCATCGCCTGTGGCCCGCTGGCCTGCCGAAAGAGATCGGCGGAGAGCGTTGGCGGTACAGCAGATCGGCCGGAAGCTATCTGTGCAACTACCTCTCTTACCGGATTTTGGCCGCGAGGCCCGAAATCCGGGCCGGATTCTTGCACATCCCCTCTCTCGAGGTTGTCCCTCTGGACCGCCAGCAAAGGTTCCTTCGGCATCTTCTCGACGTTCTCGTCGAGAAGTGATGGCCCATTTCCCGACTAGAAGTTCTTAGTCCAGGTACTTGCGGGCGTTGATGAGGCTGCGTGGCACACCGGTAAACGGATCTTCATCGGCTTCGTACTCGATATTGAGCCAGCCTTCGAACCCTGCCTTCCTCAGTTCGGCAACGCAAGCGCCAAGGTCGACAGACCCTTCTCCAATGGCGGTGCCCACAAACTTGGTCCCATCGAGAGCCTGGTAGGCAAACCCTTCGAAGCCCTCGGGGGCCTTCACAAAGTCCTTGAAGTGGACCATGTT
This sequence comes from uncultured Chthonomonas sp., assembly GCA_964496145.1. Lineage (GTDB taxonomy): Bacteria > Armatimonadota > Fimbriimonadia > Fimbriimonadales > Fimbriimonadaceae > UBA2391. The sequence goes on from CAZBXR010000022.1 coordinate 4,754, forward strand.
GGCGTACTGCGCAACTTCTTTGATCGCCTCGTGCGAGTCTTGACCCACGAGCAGGAAGTTTCCAGTGTCGGGGTTGGCTCCCAGCGCATCCACGCCGCTTAACGAGCGAACATCTTCGATGATGCCACGGACCTGATCGCCTCGACCTGCTAGTTTTCCGTGGTTCTCAAGCGCCAGCTTGATTCCGGCATCGTCGGCGATTTTCGACGCCTCGGAAAGTCCTTCGACGATCCACTTTCGGGCGTCATCAAAGGTGATGTCAGAGTCTCCGTGAACATCGCCCGCAAAGACGCGCACGGTCTTTGCGCCGTACTTCACGGCTTCGTCAATACCAAACTTAATCTTCCCCACTTCGGCCTTGCGATCGAGTTCATCGGGCTTGGCGAAGTTTTGCGCGACTGAGAAGACGCTGCAGACCAAACCTGTTTCTTCGAGCGCCATGAGGGCCTGGTTTCGCTCAGGGTCACGCTCCTTATAGAAGAAATCTAAAAGTTCGACGCCGTCGGCTCCCATCTTCTTGGCTTCATGGATAAAGCCGGGGATATCGATCCGGCCGGCTTTGAAGGGGTGGACGAAGCTCCACATGCTTACGCCAAGCTTCATTGAACACCTCCCATCGCGGTGAGAATAGGCGAGGTGAAGATCGCCATAGCGAACACACCGGCCGCGCACAGGGCGCATGTAGTCTTGAGCGCCAGACTTGGGGTGGCTTTCGCCATCCCTGTTTCGCTCTCTTCGGAAACCATTGCAGCAAAGATCATAGCAAGATAGTAGTAAGCAGAAATTGCCGAACTGACCGCGAGCACAATCGCGAGCGGAACGAGGTCGGCAGTGAGAAGGTCATTGAAAACATAGAGCTTGGCAAAGAAGCCTCCGGTGGGAGGGATGCCAATGAGCGACGCGACAAAGATAACAAACGTCACGGTGACGAACGGTGCCTTTTGCCACATGCCGTTGAGATCATTCAGCCTCGTGCCCTCTTTACCGGCTCGGGCGAGGAGAGAGATGACGGCAAACGCGCCGATGGTCATGATCGCGTAATTGTAAAGGAAGAAGATCAGCGACTGGGAAGTCACCTTATCGGGCGACTTGATGTGAGCCAAAATCGCGCACAAGATGTAGCCAGCATTCGCGATCGAGCTGTAGCCGAGAATTCTCTTCACGTCTTTCTGCGCGGTGGCAATGATGTTGCCGCCGAGCATGGTGAGAATCGCCAACACGGTGAGGATCGGCAGCCAGAGAGACTTCATCCCTGCTCCGGCATCGAGAACTCGGAAGAGAGCTCCTACGGCGGCAATTTTGCTAACCGCCGCCATAAACGCGGTGACGTTCGTGGGCGCCCCTTGATACACGTCCGGAGTCCATTGGTGGAACGGGAACAACGCGGTTTTGAACGCGAGCCCGATCAGCATGAGGCTGACTCCAAAGATGAGGAGGTTCTTGGTGGTCACATCTCCTTGCGCCCACGCGGCTTGGATGCCCTCCAGGTGGACACCGCCCGTCGCGCCGTACACGAATGAGATTCCATAGAGGAAGAAGCCCGTGGCAAACGCCCCAAGCAAGAAATACTTGATGGCAGATTCTTCGGATCGTTCCTCGTCGCGGCAGAGTCCAGCCATGACATACAAGGCGATACTGAGGACTTCCAGGCCGATGAACACCATGAGGAGGGAGCTTGTGCTGACCATGATCATCGCTCCCGCAGATGCCCAAAGAAGTAAAGGATAGAACTCGGCAAACGGGACTCTCTTCTCTCTTAAATAGCCCTCGCTGAAGAGGACGGTGAGGAAGGTCGCGGCGACAATCGCAAGCTGGAGCATCGATCCGATGTTGTCGTGCAGCAGCATCCTCGCAAAGGTTTCTTGCGGAGCAATGGAGAGATTTTGAACAAGCAGAATCGCCGACCCCACTAAGCCCACGAGGCTTGTGACCACGATGGCATTGTTCGTCCGCTTTGGATTGAACATCTCGATGATCAATCCAATCAGGCCGGCCACGATCACCATGACGATGGGACCGAGGAGTGGCCAGTTGATTTCGGGAAGGGCGACGTTATACATAGTTCAGTTCTTGATGAGCACGGCGCGCTCGAGGAGGCGCTCAATTTCGTCGTAGTGCGAGGCAAGGAGAAAATCTGCTTGAGGATGATCGAGGGCGATTCTGCGATGAATCGACTGCTTCGCGAGCTCGATGGGAATCGTGATGGCGGCGTTATCCCACCCAACTACGGCCACGGGAAGATCGCCGACCACGTCGAGATACACTTCCTCGTCTCGCCCGGCTATAAAGAGGATGTTCAGTTCGCAGTCTTGGACGAGACCAAGAAGTTCGCGGTCCACCTCAAGGAAGTATCCGCCGTACTGCATGGGCGAAGTCACTTCGGGGTGGGCTCCATTCAAAAAGTACAGAATGCCATGGCCCCCTTGATCCTTCACAGATTCGATTCGGTCCTTGCACTCCTGTGTGATGGCAGAGAGCGTAGCTTCTCCCTTTTCGGGATCGGCGGCCAATTCCTCGACAAGATCGAGGCTTCGGAACATGGCAAGGCTGAGAGGGCTCTGGATGAGTCCCAGCACCAACTGATCGGGGTGCGTTTCGCACGCCCGCTTTACAGACTCCCAGTCCGTGACGATGACATCGGCCTGGTGCCCAGGCGAAGCCGACCAGACCACCGAAGGAGGAAGGTCAGTCGGGGAACCAGCAAGACAAGCTTTTACGCGGTCTCTGGCCGTCAATGTCCCCCCTCGGACGCGATCGAGGCGGGTCCCACTGACTTTGGAACTTGCGTCTCGGGGACAAACTTAAACTGCTGATTCGCGGGGGCGATCATGCCCTTCGGGCTGAAGGATTGGAGTTGATTGGGCTCACGCCGTTGTACGGCAAGAAGGTTGCCCTTCTCATCAATTTCCATCTCGGTGGTCGCCCAACTCGGTCGCTTCCCTGCTTCGTTCAAGGCCATGAGGCGCACGGCGTTCACGCTCGTTTCCATCGGCTTCAAGAAGGTGTTTGGATACATGCCACCCCAGAAGATGAAGAGGACAAGGCTACCCACGAGGCCAATTTCCCAAGGCTTCAGATCGCGGAGACGCTGATTTTCGGGGTTGTCATTGGGGCCGTAGAACACCTTCATGTACATCACCAGAAGGTAAACGGCAGCGAGAATCACTCCGGTCCCGGCGAGGACGCTATAGGCAATATTGAGCCCAAACGCTCCCGCAAAGGCGGCCTCAAAGGCACCCATCATCGCCATGAATTCACCGATGAATCCGTTTGTCGTGGGAAGGCCCACGCTACTCAGCATCACGATCAGGAACAGAGTCGCGTAGATCGGCATCTGCTTCTTCAGGCCGCCAAAGTCTTTGAAGAGGCGAGTGTGCCGTCGCTCGTACAGCAACCCGATCAGCAAGAACAGTCCCCCGGTGGAGATTCCGTGGTTCAGTTGTTGCATCGCGCCTCCCATGAGTCCGGTGTGCGTCAAGCTAAAGATGCCGAGCATCACGAATCCCATGTGGGAAACAGAGCTGTACGCGACAAGTTTCTTGACGTCTGGCTGCACGGAGGCCACCACGGCCCCGTAGATGATGCCAATCACCGCGAGGATCATGATGATGATGACTTGATCTCGCAAGACATCGGGGAAGAGGGGCAAGCAAAATCGGAGAAATCCGTACGTCCCCATTTTCAGCAGGGTTCCGGCCAGAATCACCGAACCCGCCGTGGGTGCCTCGGTGTGAGCATCGGGCAACCAGGTGTGGAAGGGGAACATGGGGCACTTCACCATGAAGGCCACCGCAAACGACCAGAAGAGCAACATCTGCACCGTGAGCGAGGTCTTGCCCCAGAAACTGCCGTTGGCGACAGCACCCTGGATCGCCACGAGGTCAAATGTGGGCGCGCCGGTGGTCGACTTGTAGATTTGGCTCAGGGCGATGATGCCCACGAGCATAAAGATCGATCCGAGGAACGTGTACAGGAAGAACTTGATCGCGGCGTATTGCCGATTCGCCCCACCCCAGATGTTGATCAAGAAGAACATCGGGATCAGGGTGGCCTCGAAGAACACGTAGAACAAAACGAGGTCGAGCGAAAGGAAGACTCCCAGCATCGCTGTTTCGAGCAACAGCATGAGCGCCATATAAAGCTTGACCCGCTTATCGATGTACCAACTGAAGCCGACGCAGATACAGGTGAGGAACGTGCTCAAGAGCACGAGCCAAACGCTGATCCCATCGATGCCAAGTTTGTACTGGATGCCAAGCGCCGGAATCCATGACGCTTGCTCAATCATTTGAAAATGGTAGGTGTTTCCGGTGAACTGCTTAAAGATCACCAGGGACAAGGCGAAAGTCGCCAAGGCCGTGACCAGCGATGTGATCCGGATGAGCTTTGTATTCGATTCAGGCAGAAGCAGAATACAGATCATGCCCAGGAGGGGAAGAAAAGTTGTCCAAGTGAGAATCCAGTTCATTTCGCACCTCCTTGATTCATGAGGATATAGGCGATGTAGCCAAGGATCCCCACCGTGCCGAACAGCATCATCGCCGCATAGCTACGGACAAAGCCTGTTTGAAGTTTTCTGAGCAAGAACGCTAAACCGCCGACCAGCTTTGCAGAGCCGTGGACAATGCCATCGACTCCTTTTTGATCGACCGTCTTCCAGGCGAATTCGCCAATCGCGCCTCCGCCGTCCACGGCCGCATCAACCATGGCTTTGTCAAACCCGAATTGGTTTCCAGCCCATCGTCGGAATGGATTCCAGTTTTCGACGTCGCCTTCCTTTGCGGGGAGGCCCTTTCGGTAAACCAAGAATCCGTAGATCATGCCAATGGAGGCGGCTACGATACTTGCAATGAGGAGGCCACTTCCCGCGAATATACCGTGATGCGGGTGACCCGAGACCATTTCCTTGTCGAGGAAGGTGGGACCGTTCGGATACAGCCAATGTTGCAACAAATGATTGTTATGGAGTACCCACCCGCCGGCTAAAGAGAGGACAGCGAGCACAGCGAGGGGCACCCACATGGACGAAGGTACCTCATGCGGCTCGTGCGTGTTGTCGAGTTCATGATGGTGATCGTGACCCTCTTGAGCGTGGCGTGCAGCCATCTCTTCTTCGGTGTAGAAAAATCCGTGAGTGTCCGGACCGTGATCATGGTGTTCATGGTCTGCGTGCGCCCCATGGCCCTCGTGCCCGTGGGCATCGTCATGATCGTGATGTGGCGCCAAAGCGCGCCACTGCTCTTTGCCCCCAAAGAAGGTGAGCATCGTCATCCGGGTCATGTACGCCGCCGTGAGCATGGCCACAAAGAGAAGCACCCAGCCAATGTAGTAGCCAAAGTTAATGCCACCGGCGACTGCAAAGGTGTTGCCAAGGGCGTTGCCCAAGATGGCTTCTTTCGACCAGAAGCCAGAGAGGAAGGGGAACCCAGCGATTGCCAACCAGCCCACTATCATGGTTGCGAACGTGATCGGGATGTACTTCTTCAAGTTGCCGTAGTGACGCATGTCTTGGTCGTGGGCCATCGCATGGATGACCGCTCCCGAACCAAGGAACAAGAGAGCCTTGAAGAAGGCGTGGGTGATGACGTGGAACATCCCTACCCAGTACGCCCCGACTCCGCAAGCGACAAACATGAAGCCGAGTTGAGAAACTGTAGAGTACGCCAGAACCTTCTTGATGTCGGTTTGGCCAAATGCGATCAGCGCGCCCATGAGGGCCGTGATGGCGCCAATCACCGCGATGACGGCTCCCGCGGTGGGGCTCATCTCGAACATCGGCGACATTCGGTTCAAGAGAACGATTCCCGACGTCACCATCGTAGCGGCGTGAATCAGAGCAGAAACCGGCGTTGGGCCTGCCATCGCATCGGGAAGCCAGATGTACAGCGGAAACTGCGCGGACTTACCCATGGCACCCACAAACAGGAGGAGGCAGGCTACGGTAGTCCACAGCGGAGTCTCCGCGAAGATGCTGAGAACCTGCGGGCTGAGAATGACATCGTAGCTGAGGTAGCGGCCATCCACGGCTTCGATGCGGTTGAGGCTACCGGCGATGATTCCGACGATGACGAAGAGCCCGAGGGTCATTCCCCAGTCACCAATTCGGTTTACGATGAACGCTTTGTTGGCAGCCCGTGAGTTTGCGAAATCCTTGTACCAAAAGCCAATCAGCAGGTACGAGCAAAGGCCCACGCCCTCCCAGCCGATGAAGAGGAGTGCGAGGTTGTTCCCCAGCACCAAAACAAGCATGAAGGCGATAAACAGGTTGAGATAGCTGAAGAAGCGGCTAAATTCCTTCTCTTCTGCCATGTATCCCGTCGCGTAAAGGTGGATGAAAGAGCCAATTCCCGTAATGACCAGCACCATGGTCATGCTGAGGGGATCGATCCTCACTTCAAACGGGATATTGATTGTTTGAATCTTGATCCAGCTGAAAAGGGTCTCAACGACGGCACGCTGACTTGGATCCTGTCCGGCCAAGCTGATCGTGAGGATGACCCCGAGAGCGAAAGCCAGAGCGATGGGGGCAACGGCGAGAAAGCCAACAAGCTTGCGGCTCTTCGCATCGACCTTTTTATAGCTAAAGAAACACTGCAAAAGGAATCCCAGGATTGGAAGTCCTAATACGGCCCAGATGAGGTTCGAGTTTGCCATGTTTGTTTACCCTCTCATTCCGCTCATGTCGTCGATATCCACATCGTTGCGATTGCGGAAAATGGCCATGATAATGCCGAGCCCGACGGCGACCTCGGCCGCCGCTACCGCCATGACAAAAATGACCATCATTTGACCGGTCATCCAGGTTTGGGGTTGCTCAGCCACACCCGGGAGGGCGGTGGGTGCGTACTTTGCAAAAGCGAGGAAGGTGAGATTCACCGCGTTGAGCATCAATTCGATGCACATGAAAACGATCACCGGATTTCGCCGGACGATGACTCCGACCGCGCCAGTGGTGAATAAAAACAGCCCGAGGCCTAAGTACCAGGAAAGAGGAATTGCATCGTGCATGATTTAGATTCTCCTCTTGGCCAACAAGATTGAGCCAACAATGCCGACAACGAGAAGAATGGAGGTGAGTTCGAGCGGCCACGCGTAGCTTGCCCACAAGCTAGGACCGATACTCGACGGGGCTCCGTAAGCGGCGTCTGCCTTCGGCACGGTCACCTTGTTGAGAGGCAGAAGCACCTGCGCGCCAATGATCGCCAGCATTCCGGCCCCGAGGAGGCCGCCAATGACGGGCTTCGCATCGATCTTTTCTTTCACCAAGAGCTTTCCTTGCGAGCTCAGCAACATGATGACGAAGAGGAACAGCACCATGATTGCCCCCGCGTACACGAGGATTTGGGTAATCCCCAGAAGCTGGGCTCCGAGGCCAAAGTAGATAAACGCCAAGACGAAGAACGAGACGACAAGGCAAAGCGCACTTCGCACAGGGCTCTTCATCACCACGACCCCCACCGCCATCATGGCGGCGATTCCGGCCAAGGCAAGAAAGACAAGCTGGTTTGGCCCCAGCGGCAGTTTATCTAGCATCAAGAATCCCTCGTCTCTTCATCTTCCTCTTTTGCCCCGCGCTTCCGCGGGGCGATAAATCCTGTCGTTAGCTGGCGGTCACAGCCTCAGGCTTTTCGGCGGGTGTTTCCACCGCCGGCGATCCTGAAACCATGCTCACCTTTCGGCGCTCAAACTTCGGCGCTCCCACGGCAACCGCCTTCAGGAAGCTCAAGTACAACCCATAGAGGGCTCCAAACGTGACCAGTGCCGCCACCAAGGCGAGCGGGAGTGATTGAGTCTTGGAAACAAGAATCCAGAGCGCAACCACGATAAAATTGATGACCGCCACCGGGAGCAAGGATTTCCACCCGAGCGACATGAGCTGGTCATATCGGAGGCGCGGAAGGGTGGCCCGAATCCAAATGTAAACCACGATTCCCGTGATACATTTGCCAATGAACCAGAGCGGCGCTCCCCAATAGTTGACCTGCGCCATGAATTGGGCCGGAGCTTCCAGCATGGGCAATGATTTGCCGAGTTGCACCCAGTCGATCGGGAGGAGGTTGTATCCACCCATAAAGACCGCAGCGAACACGCCGCTGAACAAGAACATGGCGGCATACTCACCCATGAAGAACACGGCAAACTTCATCGAGCTGTATTCCGTGTGGTAACCGGCAATGATTTCGTTTTCTGCTTCTGGGAGATCGAAGGGAGCACGGTTCGTCTCGGCGACCATACAAACCCCGAAAATGATCGCGGCGAGCAAGCCAAATGGCGTGAAAATGAACCAGTTTTGAATTCCGCTAAACAGGGACATTCCCCACAGGTCCCCTTCCTGCATCTTTACGATATCCGGAATCTTCAGCGAACCGGTGTACAAGCAGATCGCGGCAAGCGCCATGCCCATCGCAAGCTCGTAGCTGATGAGCTGGGCAGATGCCCGCAGGCCGCCCATCAACGAATACTTGTTGTTACTGGCGTAGCCCGCAAGAACGACTCCGTACACCCCAAGGCTAGAAATCGCCATGATGTACAAAACGCCGATATCTACGTTCGCGACCGGAGTGAGGAGTCGATAGACCCCTTCAACAGGACCCCAAGGCAACGTAGCGCCCAAGGCAAACGCCGGGAAAAGAGCTAGCGCGGGAGCGATGAAATACACGACGCGATCAATCGCGGTGGGCGTGATGTCTTCTTTCAGGAACAGCTTCACGCCGTCTGCAATGGGTTGCAGCAATCCAAAGGTCTTGATCTTCTTCCCTCGGAAGGTGATCGTCCCGGTGCGGTTTGGCCCAATCCGGTCTTGCATCCAAGACAACACCCGCCGCTCGATCCAGATAAACCCTGGAACGAGGGTCAGAATCAGAATGACAAGGATAAGTACACGGATAAGCGCAAGTAGCGCTGGGTTTAGATTCGTTAACCACTGCTCCATAAAGCCCTCGACAATTTACCCCTAGAACCTGTCAGTTCACCTCTGCAAGTTCACCCGTCATGACCGGCTTGCGGAACTCAGTTGGCCCTTCTCCATAGGCATCGACATCGAGAGAAGGACATTGAGTCCGAATCTCTGCAAAAACTTCTTTGGCGCTGAAATAGGGCTTGCCCCCCTTGGTTCTCATCAAGACTTCTCCGAAGATTCGCCACGACTGCTTTGCGTCGCCCACGGGCTTCAAGGCCTGGCTCATTCGCTGCACAGTCCCCTCGGCATTCGTGTACGTTCCGTCTTGCTCGGCAGGGCCTTGCATGGGAAGAATCAAGCTGGCGAAGTGAAGCGCTTCGAGATCGGGTCGCGACGTCTGCACGACCAAAAAGTCGACGTTTTCAAGCGCCCGGACTGCTGTGCTCTGGTCAGAAGCTTGGGCAATCGGATCTGCCTCGACGAGCCACAAGGCCTTCAAGCCAAGTCCGGCTGCCTGCGAAAGCGTCTCCATGGATCCAAGTCCGGCACCACCAGCACTCGAAGCATCTGGCAGAACTCCGAGAAGTTCGGCCCCCTTATCGGACGCTCCAACGGCGTAGCAGTTGAACTCCGCTCCGGTGGCCCGGGCGACTTCAGCGAGAGCTTCAATCGCGTGGTGGCCATTGGGCGCGTTCAGCAGAGACTGCGAAGTGATCACCACCGCGCCAGACTCAAGCGCCTGGTAAACGGCGCGCACAGATTCAATCGTCGAACCCGCCATCGATGCGGCCCGCTCGGCAGAGAATCCTTCGATGCTCTTTTGCAGCGCGGCAGGCACCTTGGCCTTTCCGGCAGAAACAGCCTCCAGAAGAAGCGCCATCGCAAAATCGACTTCGCCGCCTTCGCGGAAGGTAGCCCGAACCGATGCAAACTCATCGGCCATGGTGGCCCCGCTCGATGCCAGAACCATTTTCGCCCCAAACTTTCGAACGGCCTTGCGAGATCGCAAGAAGATCATGGGCTGCTCATCTTCGAGCGGCGCCCCAAAGGCAAAGAGGGTCTTTTTCGCCTCCAAATCCGCAATTTTCGTTGCTACGTGGAAGGCAGCGTGATCCTTGGCGACATGATTCGCGAAAAACCGGTGATCTAAGTTGTTGCTCTCGAAGGCTTCTCTAAACAGCTTTTGGAAGAGATAAAGACCTTCGTTCGAGACGACTCCTCCCACGAGGCCCGCGACTCGGTTGCCTCCGTGGCGGAACTGCTCGATGATCACTTCGTACGCCTTTGCCCAACTCACGGGTTCAAAGGTGTCGCCGACGCGCATCATGGGTTGAGAGGGTCGATTCGACGAGTTGTACCAATCTTGACCAAACTTGCCCTTGTCACAAGTCCACTCTTCGTTGATCCCCTCGTTGGTTCGGCCATTCATTCGGACAAATGCTCCGGACCGAGTGTCAAACCAGACGTTGCAGCCCTGGCTGCAACCCGTACAGATCGCTTCGCGCGATTCGAGGTCCCATGGTCTCGCCCGGAACCGGTAATGGCTCGATGTGAGAGCTCCCACGGGGCAAATCTCGATCACGTTGCCACTGAACTTCGATTCAAAATTGGTGAGCCCAAAGGTAGAAGGCTGCATCTCTGCGCCCCGGAACCGGAACGCGAGTTGACTGTCGCCACTGATTTCTTCGGTAAACCGGACGCATCGACCGCACTGAATACAGCGCTCAAGGTCGAGGGTCACATAGTTGCTGAGGGGGAATGCTTTGTGAGCATGCCTCTTAGCCTCAATGAACCGGCTTGTCGCCGGGCCATAAAAGATGGTGTTGTTCTGGAGCGGGCATTCGCCTCCTCGGTCGCAGATCGGGCAGTCGAGCGGGTGATTTGCAAGGAGAAATTCAAGAACGCCTTTTCGATCCCGGTGGACGGCTTGGGTGTCGGTGTAGACAACCATGCCCTCGCTCGCAGGGAGCGTACACCCGGCCTGAGGCTTTGGCATCTTTCGAACGGAGCCATCGGGTTGCTTGAACCCAACCTCGACGAGGCACATCCGGCACATCCCGACGGGTTCCATGCGCGGGTGATAGCAGAAGATAGGAATTTCAACCCCAAGGCGTTTCACTGACTCTACAATCAGTTCGCCCTTTGGGACTTGAATCTCGATCTCGTTGATCGTAATTGTGACAAGTTCTGCTGCTTGCACCGCTGCCATGCGTTCTATGCTCCGGACCGTTAGGGTGTACCCGATGAACTGGCATCCTCGCATGACCGACCCTGAAAAAAATAAATCACGGCGGTACTAAATTTTTTGTTCGATTTTGAACAGATTCGAACATTCTTTTCGTACAATAACTCCCTAGAGCTATGCGAAATTTTTTCCTTTTGTCGTTACTCACTGTGGCGGTGGCGGGCACCCCGGCCGGAGCCCAGCTGAACCCAACCGAAAACAGGCAGGTAGGCAAAGTCCGTTCTGAAGAGGAGATTCGGACTCCGATCAACCAGGTTGTGGTTCAAGTGCCTCCATTTATGAGCCCGGATTCGGTGGCCACTTCCCTCGGCCTCCCCATCGTGTACCGATACAAATCGGACACCCAAACAATTGTTCTCGAAACCGCATCTGTACAGCAGGCGCAAGCCCTTGCGGCAGAAATCGCCGGGTGGCCAGGGTACGAAGCCGCTCCCGTTCACCGAATCTTTGTGGAGCCGATGGCGTTCACGCCAAACGATCCCTACTTCGTACCGGTGAGCACGTACGCCGGGCAGTGGCACCTTCGGAATACGGTCAATACCACACTGGATGTGAACGTAGATCCCGCGTGGGCGCAAGACATCACCGGGCAAGGTGTGATGGTTGGAATCGTGGACGATTCGATCGAGGGCACGCACCCAGACCTCGCCCCCAACTATTCCGCCGCAGATTCTTACGATTTTGCCGATCAGGACCCTGATCCCACACCCACGCTTGCGAATGACCGCCATGGCGTCAGCGTTTCAGGGGTTGCCGCCGGACGTGGCGGAAACGGAATCGGAACGACCGGGGCCGCGCCTTTTGCGCAGATCGCGGGGCTCCGCGTCGGCTTTGGCGGTGCCGCCACCGATGCTGAGTTTGCAGATGCGGTGAAGTACAGATCTCAAGGCGCGATTCAAACGATCCGCGTGAAGAACCACAGCTACGGATACACGGCTCCGTTTATCGCCGACACTCTCTCGCTCAATGCGTTGGAGCTTTCTGCTCAATCGGGCACGATCCACAGCTGGTCTGCTGGAAACGCACGTGGCACTTCTGCCCAAGACACCGGCAAGCACATGATGCTCACTTCGCCGTGGGTTATCGTCACCGCCGCCCTTGGTTATGACGGAATCTACAGCGACTACAGCAGTTGGGGAAGCAGCGTCACCGTGACGGCCCCCTCTAGTGACTCTGGAAATCCTGGAATCACGACGACGGACCGCACCGGAACGGGCGGCTACAACGGATTCGTCAACAACGATTACACCGCGAGCTTCGGCGGAACCTCTAGCTCGTCCCCACTTGTGGCGGGCTGCCTTGCGCTCCTCAAACAAGTCGCCCCGAACGCAAACGTCCGGGTGGCAAAGCACCTCATCGCCCGCACGGCGTTCAAGGTCAACCCCAGCGACGTCAGCAACGACGGCGGCTGGAAGACCAATACCGCTGGCATCAACTTCAACCCGAACTACGGATTTGGATTGATGGACGTAGGGGCGATGGTGAATCTTGGGCAAAAGCTCAATGTTCACTACAACTCGAGCGCCATTTTGAGCGGAACCGTAAACGTGAACGCCGCGATCCCCGACAACAACACGGCCACCGGGATCACGAGAACTTTCGTGGCTCCATCTGGCGCCAAGGTCGAGGATGTTGAAATCAACCTCAACGTGACCCACACGACCCGGGGACAATTGACCGGATTCATCACGGCTCCATCCGGGCAGAAGGCTCGGTTCTTCATCTCCTCAGCCTCGGACAGCGGTGATAATATCGTCTGGCGATTCTTGGTGAACCAGTTCTGGGGCGAGAACGCCGCGGGAACTTGGACGATCCAGCTTACAGATGGAGCCGCTGGCACCGTTGGCACCTGGAACAACTTCTCGCTGAAGATCAACACGGGTCAACTGGCCGGTGCGCGGCCCATCAGTGGCCAACTGAATCTCTTGGAGTGGGATGCTTCTTCGGCCCGAACGGTGTCTGTGGATGTCTTCCCTGCCGGCGGGACTACCCCTCTAACCACCGTTTCGGCCACAACCAATGCATCAGGAGGGTTTTCGATCGCTCCAGTTCTTCCCGATGGAACGTACGATCTGGCCATCAAGACGGATCACTGGCTGCGCGACCGAATCAACGGACTGGTTTTCTCCGGCGGCAATAGTGTCGGAGCTCAAACTTGGAACCTCATCAATGGCGATGCCAACGAAGATAACTCCGTGGACCTCCTCGACTACTTCAGGCTCTCCGACAGTTACGGCCTGAATGTCGGAGATTCTGGCTACGACGCAAATGCTGACTTCAATGGCGATGATTCGGTCGATTTGCTCGACTACTTCATCCTGAGCGACAGCTACGGCCTCGACGGAGAATAACGCCGAAATCGCCTCGGTAAACCGGGGGGCAAGAGAGATCCAGTACTGGTTTCTTCTCTTGCCCCCTTTTTTCGGCTCAGTTCAGCACTTTTTTTCGTACAATAGGTCTGAGAGCCCCCATGCGATCGCGACCCCTTTTGACTTTATCTTTGCTCGTGGCCTGTCTCCCAGGCACGGGCGCCTATGCAAAGGCCGACCCACCCGAGACCCGCTCGCTTACCGCCCGGGAGCTGAGCGAAGAGAGCTTTGTCTCGACAAACCAGATCGCAGTTCGCGTGCCGCTCTTCACCCGTCCCGAGTTGCTGGGGGCACAGCTGGGGCTCCGACTTGTGTACCAATACAAATCGGACCCTCAATGGGCGGTGTTCGAAACGGCCACTGCCTCAGAGGCTCGATCCTTGGCCTCGCAGTTAGAACGTTGGCGGGGATTTGTGGCGGCTCCTGTCCACCTTATCCGGATTCAAAGAGAGTCGTTCGAGCCGAACGACCCCTATTTTGTGCCCGTTAGTGGTTACCCCGGACAATGGCATCTGAGAAACAATGTCAACCCGGTCCTGGATGTCAACATTGACTCGGCGTGGGGAGCAGATGTGACCGGACAGGGGGTCACGATCGGCATAGTCGATGACTCTATCGAGGGCTCTCACCCAGACCTCGCTCCAAACTTTCAACCCGCCCTTTCCTGGGACTTTTTTGATCAAGACAGTGATCCTTCGCCGGAAGGCGAAGATAAGCATGGGATTTCAGTCTCGGGAGTTGCTGCTGCACGCGGCGGAAACGACCTGGGTGTGACCGGAGCCGCCCCTTTCGCGAATCTGGCGGGCCTTCGCATCGGATTCGGAAAAACAGATTCTGAGGCAAGAGTCGCGGATGCGGTCATGTACCTAAGTTCGGGCGCAAACAAGCTCATTCAGGTCAAGAACCATAGTTACGGATTCACGGTCCCCTTTCTACCGGACGTCCTCTCCCTCAATGCGTTAGAGACCTCGGCCATGAGCGGTACGATCCACTGCCTTTCGTCCGGGAACTCGCGGGGTTCGACCGCTCAGGATACAGGCAAGCACATGCTTCGAAATTCTCCCTGGGCGATCGTGGTGGCGGCCACAGGTTCGACCGGACAATGGGCCAGCTACAGCAGTTGGGGCTCGAATGTCACCTGCACCGCTCCCTCGAGCACCGCATCGGGACTAGGGATCACGACCACCGACAGAACCGGGGCCGCTGGCAATAACGGATTTTTGGACGATAACTACACGTCCACTTTTGGAGGGACTTCCGCTTCTTCCCCGCTCGTGGCTGGCTGCATGGCTCTGCTCAAGCAAGTGGCTCCCGACGCCGACGCCCGCGTGGCAAAGCACCTTCTCGCGAGGACTTGTATAAAGGTCGATGGATCGAGCATCGTCAACGATGGCGGCTGGCGAACGAATGCGGCTGGAGTTCACTTCAACGCAAACTACGGGTTTGGGCTCATTGATGCCGGGGCGTTGGTGGACCTCGGAAGAAGGATGAATGTCCACTTCGAACCCTCTGCCGTTTCGAGCGGCACGATATCGGTGGGAACCGTCATTCCCGACAACAATACGACCGTTGGAATCACACGGTCGTTCGTTGTCACCCAGCCGGCCCGGGTCGAAGACGTGGAAGTTGAACTGAACATCAGCCACACGAACCGTGGGCATATTGCGGGCTACCTCACATCGCCCTCGGGTCTCAAGGCGCGCTTCATGATCGCTTCGGGCGGGGATTCGGGCGATGACCTCAACTGGCGGTTCCTCCTCAACCACTTTTGGGGCGAAAACGCGCAGGGAACTTGGACGATTCAACTGACCGATGGGGCGGCCGGAACGGTGGGGACCTGGAACAGCTACGCGATCAAAGTCAATTGCGGGGAGCTTGCGGGGGCCCGAAAAATCGAAGGGCACCTTGACCTCCAAGAATGGCAAGGCTCAAAGGCGCGGGCGGTGGAGCTTGACGTCTTTGAACCTGGATCGGCAACTCCCACGGTCAGCGTTTCGGCCCAAGTGGGGAGCGATGGCAACTTCACCGTGGCCCCCGTGCTTCCCGACGGCACCTACGATCTGGCGATCAAGACCGGGCACTGGCTGAGGAAACGCCTCAACGGCTTGGTTTTCAGCGACGGAAACACCATTTCCCCGAAATCTTGGAGCCTCGTAAATGGAGATGCGAACGAGGACAACGTCGTGAATGTGCTGGACTACTCCAGGCTGTCCGATAGCTACAATTTGTTGGTAGGCGAACCAGGGTTCGATTCAAACTGCGACTTCAACGGAGACGAATCTGTTGACCTGTTGGACTACTTTATTCTGAGCGATAGCTACAACCGCGTCGGCGACTGAGGTTTTCCCGGATCGGAGTTACTTCTTTCGAGGTTTCTTCTTGGTTTGCGCCCGTTGCGCCACCGCTACCGACGATTCCACCCACTCGCGCAAAGCCGATTCATCTTCCAGCACCCCCTTCGGCAAGCTCCAATAGCCCATGGGGGCGGCGCCAGGCCAGGGGATGAAAGGGCTGCAGCCCGCTTCCTCGAACCGTGCCAGGTTCAAGTCATCCACTTTGAAGTACAAAACCCCGTCGTCGGCGAGGGCGAAGAAGAGGTCATCGGCATAAAAACCCACACCTCCAAACATGGACCGAGACCGAAGATTGCACACCTTCCTGAGTTGATCCTCAAGATTCTTCCGTACTTCTGGGTCGACAGCCATGTTCTTATTTTGAACACTTTCTAGAATCCTTCGGGGTGTGGGTCTGCGTATGAACGTTAAGCATATGAGTCAACTTCATCAATGGGTCACCACCAGCAACAATTTCGAAGGCTATAAAGTTACTCGCCATCTTGGCATCGTCCGTGGCATCACGGTTCGGTCGAGATCAGTCGTGGGAAACATTGGCGCATCCTTCCAAACCCTCGTGGGAGGAAACATCACGATTTTGACGGAACTCGCCGAGAAGGCGAGAATGGAAGCGTACGACATCATGATTCAGCACGCCGCGCAGATGGGCGCGAATGCGATCATCGCAGTTCGATACGATGCCACCGAGATCATGACCGGGTGTACCGAAGTGCTGGCCTACGGGACGGCGGTGATCATCGAGCCTGTTTGACTCAAAATTCATGAATCATGAGTGAAAGCAGCGCCGCAGACCCAAAGAATGGCGTAAAGTAGGGCATTGCTTTTGCAAGAAGGTCGAATTCTATGATGAATCTGTCTCGTTTGGTGCTTAGCACATCTCTTCTCGTCGGTCTCGCAGCGGGCGCGGTTGCCAAGGAGGAATCCAAGTTTCTCTCCATTGGCTCTGCGGCTCCAAAACTTGATGTCTCCGCGTGGGCTAAGGGCACGCCGGTCACCGCTTTCAATCCTGGCCAGGTTTACGTGGTCGAGTTCTGGGCGACATGGTGTGGCCCGTGCAAAACTTCGATCCCGCACATCACCGAGATGGCGAAAAAGTTTGGACCGAAGGTGAACTTCATCGGAGTCTCGGTGTGGGAACGCGGAAATGACATTCCCGGAATGGTAAAGAAGTTTGTCGACGAAATGGGAGCGAAGATGGATTACAACATCGCTCTCGACAACGGAATGGCCATGGCCGAAACCTGGATGCAAGCCGCGCGCCAGAACGGAATCCCAGCAGCCTTCATCGTCAACCAAAAGGGTCAGATCGCATGGATCGGCCACCCCATGGACAACCTCGACAAGACTCTTGAAAAGGTCATTGCGGGCAAGTACGACATCAAGGCGGCAAAGGCCAAGTTTGATGCTGAAATGGAAGCGCAAGCGGCCATGGATAAGGCGATGGTTGAGCTCAATGAGGCAACCAAGATGTACAACGCCGGAAAGACCGCCGAAGCGGAAGCGGCCTGGGCAAAGACCGAACGTGAGCATCCTGAGTTGGCCGTGAACGTTCTCATGGCAAAGATGCAAACCTACTCGGTGAAGCGACCGGTTCGCGCCAAGATGATGGCCGCAAGCGCCCTGAAATCCGGCGATGAGGCGAAGATTGGGATGATGGCTTCGTTTGCCCAAAACCAAATGCGACGAAATCCTAAGGATTCACGGCTCGCAGAATACATTGGGGATGAAGTTTCGAAACTCTCGGTGAAGGACCCTTACGTGTACTACATGATCGCCGAAGTCGCCGCCCTCTCGGGCAAGAAGACGGTCGCCATCGAGCGAATCTCGAAAGGGATTGCCCTTCTGGAAGCAGACAAAGAAGCTCCAGAGGACTTTAAGAAGTTCATGAACGACGCTCTCGCCCGCTACAACAAGATGGCCGGCCAGCCCTAAGCGGTCCTCGAACAAGGAATAAGCGAGACCTTCATTGAGGGTCTCGCTTTTTTGTTAGCCTTTGAAATACGTTTCCGCATCCATCTCACGAATCTCCACCGTGAGTTTCGCTTGCTTCGTTCCGAGAGACTTTGCAAACTCCTTTTGGAGGAGGTCCGCAAAGGCCTGAGACCATTGTTTTCTTAGTTCAAGAGGTCGACCGGACAAAACCGAAGCGGTGAGATGCACGAACCCGGGAGGAGCCCCTTCCCCAGTTTTGTACGACTGATACACTTGAAAATAGGCTTTTACCGATGCCGAATCCACAGTGTCAAAGCTACTCATGAGGCGAACGAGCTTTGCGAGGAGAAAATTCATGTCCACGCCAGCAACAGCGTTTTCAGACACGTCAAGCCGGAGATGGGGCATAAGAATTCGGAATGGTGGGCCTAGCTGGATTCGAACCAGCGACCTCACCCTTATCAGGGGTGCGCTCTAACCAACTGAGCTATAAGCCCGAACGAGGAGAAACTATACCCGAAAAATGCAAATTGGTCGGGACCTCGGTGTGACACTCTCCCCGTTTTGCTCGTCTGTAACTTAAGGACATCTGCCCGATGGACAGATTTTGCGTTGTCCCGCTATACTGAAAGCATTGGCCGAGCGGTCGGCCTCCAAAGAACGAATCATGCCTGTGAAATTTCGATCCCTGCTCACGGTTGTTCTCCTCTGTTCGGTGGCTGTGTCCGTCGCTCAGTCGGTCGGCCCTTCCCCACTCGCTTGGCGCTGGTCGCAGAACACGGCCGTGCCTCCTGGAGGAAACCTCTCCGCGAACAACGACATCATCTTTGCTGCCGTTGGCGCCCGGGTCTATGCCATCGATCGCGATTCTGGCAACCAAAGATGGAGATTCCCTGCGGCCGCCCCTCTCGACGCAAACTTCCGAACGGGTTGTGTGCTGGGAGATGATACGGTCGTCGCCGCGGCAGACAATAAAACTATTTTCGGACTCAACGCCGCCGATGGAACGGTGAAGTGGACGTATGAAGCGAGCGTCGGCATGATCGGTGCCCCTGTTCTCGTTGGAAAGTACGTCGTCTTCGCTCAATCGGATAACTCGCTCATGGCGATCTACGCCAACAACGGTCAGGCCGCATGGCTGGCCCCGCAACGAGTTTTCGACGGGATTCAAGGGTTCATCACTGGATATCTGGATAACGTGATTTTCGCGACGGCTCGCCAAGAGCTTTGGAGCGTGAATGTTGGCACCCAGAACAAGAACTGGTCGAAGCGATTTTCGATTCTTCCTGGAGATAGCCGGCCAACCGTCTTTGGAGACTCGGTCTATGTCAACTCCGGAACTTTCGTCACCGCATTGAGCGCGATTGATGGCTCGAAGCGTTGGGAAGCAGATGCCAACATGGCTCTTCTCCGAAATCCGGCCGTGAGTGCAGGGGGCGTCGCCGTCCTCAGCCGAGAGGGCAACCTCATGACCTTCGATTCGACCGGAAGAAAGATGTTCAAGGACCCGGTTGCATTGGGATCGCCTCCGATGGTCGATCCGCTCATCACGGGAGGCCTCGTATTAGCGGCGACTCAAAATGGTTTCCTCCACATGGTGGATACCAAGACCGGAGAAGTCCGCTGGAATTTCCAAGTGAAACCGGTGGTGAAGGCAAAGGCCCCGTCGAGCACTTCTGGAAGTTCCACCGACAAGCCCCCGACATTTGTCCAAGCGGCCAGCACGCCTGTCCTCCTTGGTTCCACGATTTTGCTGACGGCCCGCGATGGAAGCATCCTCGCCTTTGATAAGAACAATGGCGTGGACGTCACTCCGCCCGAAGTCACGATGGTCTTCCCTGCTCCGGGCGACCAAGTGAAGGGCAAGCCACCGTTTGAGGTCTTCTTCACCGTCACCGACGAATCAAGCGGTGTGAACACCAAGGCGCTTTCCATCGATGTGGATGGAACCAAGGTGGAGACGACCACAACGCGAGACGGATACATCGTCGCGAAGTTCTCCAACGAGTCGAAGAATCGTCCTTTGAGAGACGGACGACGAGTGTTCACCGTGAACGCTACAGACTGGCTTGGAAACACGATCACGAAGAAGTTCTTGCTCGTCATTGATTCCACATTGCCAGACACGCGACCTCGACCGAACAACTCGGGCGCAGGAGGCGGAGGTAGCCGCGAAGGTGGAGGCGGCGGCGGTCGAGACGGACGCTAATCTTGCGTACCTTCCCACCCGCATTTTGGCAACTCGTCGCGGCAGCAGAACTCCCCGCGAAAAAGTCCCAAGCTCTCTTAGAAGAGCTTGGGACTTCGTCTTTGTCTCCCATGGCTGCCCTCCTCGATTGGGAGAAACTCACGAAAGCAGAACGGGCCCGCATTGAGGATGCCAATCAGAAGGCCCTCACCCAAGCCATGGATCGCGGGGTCCAAATCCTCACGCCTCCCCCCTACCGGGTGGATAAGTCTGCTGAGTTTCCCGTTGTGCTTTTTGCCGATGGCGACCTGACTTGGACAGAAAAACCGGTGGTCGCGATCGTGGGTTCTCGATCCAGTACGAACTACGGCATTGCGGTCGCGCAGAAGTTTGCTGAGCACCTGTCGCTCGGGGGAGTCGTTGTGAGTAGCGGAGGTGCCGCCGGGATTGATACGGCGGCCCACGAGGGGGCTCTTAAAGGCCCGTCGGGCACCCTCGCCGTCCTTGGAACAGGCGTGGACAAGGTGTATCCCGCTCGGAACAATGGCCTCTTTAGTCAGATTCGAAACCAAGGTTGCTTGGTGAGCCAGTTCGCTTGCGGCATGCCCGCAAAAGAATATACATTTCGACTCAGAAATTACACGCTCGCGGCCCTTTCCGATGCAGTTTTGATTGTCGAAGCGCCAGAAAAAAGCGGGGCCCTGGTCACGGCCCACGCGGCGCTCGAACAAGGAAAACCAGTGTTCGTTGTCCCGGGCAATATCACGTTTTTTGGGTTCAAAGGGTCCCACCAACTCATTCGCGACGGAGCCACTCTCGTCGACCATCCCGATCAGATTCTCGAGGAGCTTGGTCTCGATCCTGTGGGAGAGACGCAAACGTACACATCCATCCTGCCCGAGGCGCCGACCCACGCTGCGGTGCTCGCCGCGCTCGATGCGGAAGCAAAGTCCGCCGAGAAACTTTGCGAACTCACGAGCCTTTCCTCGCCAGAGGTGATGATGGCCCTCACCGAGTTAGAGCTGATGGGACGCATTATCCGCACGGGGATCGGATACTCTATAAGACCGTGAGTGAACGCTTTCTCGCCTTTGGCCCCCAGGGTTTTGGAACCTACACCCTCAGTACCGAGAGTGAGCTTGTCGCCGCAGAAGGGCCTCCGGAGTACGTGGTCGCCCCTGGTCTGGTGGATATTCACTTCCACGGTGCCTTCGGCATCGACTTCATGTCCGCCTCCTCGGCCGAGATAGTGGAACTCGCCGACAAGCTGGCCGAAGAAGGATACGAGAAGGTTCTCCTTACCACCGTAACCGCATCGCTGGATGATATCTTGCGGGCCTTTGAGCGGGTCCCGGAGCATCCTGTCATCGGAGGAGTGCACCTCGAGGGTCCCTTCATCTCGCCCAAACACCCAGGCGCGCAACCTCAAGGGTTTATCAAAAATTTTGAGAATCTCGATCCCGCGTGGAATGAAGTGTGGGATCATCCGCTCCTTTCGCTCATCACGTTGGCCCCCGAGATTCCGGGAGCCCTTCCCATGATTGAAGAATTGGTGGAGCGAGGCGTGCGGGTCTCGATGGGGCACACCGATGCAACCTACTCGCAAGCCATGGACGCCCTGAGGTCCGGGGCCAGCCACAGCACCCATACCTACAACGCCATGCGCGGGCTGCACCACCGAGAGCCAAGCCTCTTGGGGTGCGTGATGACCGAGGATGATGTTTTTTGCGAGCTGATCTATGATCGCATTCACGTGGCTCCCGCCGCCGCCGATGTTTTGATCCGAACGAAGGGCATCGAAAGAGTGATCGCGGTGAGCGACAGCACCATGGCGAGTCGATTGCCGAGCGGACAGACGATCACCATGTGGGACCTTGAGTGCGTCACCGCTCCTGGTGAAATCCGCCTCGCCTCGAACGGGGCTCTCGCGGGAAGTGCGATTCTGTTGTCGGATGCGTTCCGAAACCTGTCGCAGGACTTCGACTTCGAGACTGCGATCATGGCATGTTGCGTGAACCCCCGCTATGCCATGGGATGGGATGACAACCCTGACCGCTGGATCCGGTTTGACCTTCAAGGCAACCTGCTTGAAGAATGATCGCAGATTCAAATAGGGTTTAATCTCTTCGGCTAGGAAGTTCATTTATGGGATCATTGTCTGGATTTAAGCGAGTCTTGCTAGGGAAACCTATCAAGTCAGAACACGCCCACCACGAGAAACTTCCTATTCTCATCGCGCTGCCGGTCTTTGCGTCGGACGCCCTATCTTCGGTCGCGTACGCCAGCGAAGAAATCATGCACGTGTTTGGGCACGCAGGCATGCCCCAATTCTTCGCGTACACGGCCAACATTTCCCTCGCCGTCGCGTTCCTCATTCTCTGCGTGGCGCTGAGCTATCGCCAAACGATTTACGCCTATCCCAACGGGGGCGGCAGCTACCTGGTGGCGAAGGAGAACCTCGGCGTTCGCGCCGGAATGGTGGCTGGGGCCAGCATCGTCATCGACTACATATTAACCGTGGCGGTATCGACCTCAGCTGGGGTCGCCGCCATCATCTCGATGAACCCAAATCTGGGGCAATACACAATTCCGCTCTGTTTGGCCTCCATTGCCGTTGTCACGATAGCTAACCTGAGAGGGGCAAAGGAGAGTGGTGCCTTGTTTGCGGTTCCCACCTACACCTTCATCGTCTTGCTCTTCATATTGCTCATCTTTGGGTTCATGCAACCGGTGCAACCTGTTCCTGCGATGATTGCCGAAGCCCGCGAAAACTCAAAGCAACTGGGCACGCTCGCGATGGTTTTCCTCTTCGCAAAGGCGTTTTCGGCAGGGTGTACCGCCCTCACCGGAGTCGAGGCCGTTGCGAATAGCACGTCTGCGTTCCGGGCACCCGCTTCGCGAAACGCGACGGTGACGCTGTTCATCATGGCGATCATTCTGGGCACGTTGTTCAATGGACTCAGCCACCTCGCCGAACGATTCCACGCGATTCCGATGGAAACCGGTGCAGAAGGGTTTAAGACGATTGTCGCTCAACTTGCGGCCACAACATTTGGCGAGAAACACTGGATGTTCTTCTTGATCCAGCTTGCCACCGCCGCAATTCTCTTCCTTGCCGCGAATACGGCCTACGCCGACTTCCCTCGTATCACCGGAATCCTCGCCCGGGATGGATTTATGCCCAGGCAGTTTGCCGCCCTCGGCGATAAGCTCGTCCACCAAAATGGAATCATCCTCCTTGCGGTGGTCGCATCCATCGTCGTCATCGTCTCGGGGGGCGACGTCAGCAAACTCGTAGCCCTGTATGCGATTGGCGTTTTCGTCTGCTTCACGCTGAGCCAATTCGGAATGGTGGCCCACGAGCGACGACGGAACAAGCCGCTCAAGAGCTACATCATCAGCATCATTGGTGGCTCGATCACGACGTTCGTCGCGCTGGTCATTTTCATTTCCAAGTTCGACAAGGGTTCGTGGATCGTACTCGTAGCCGGCGGCGCGATCATTTTCATCTTCAGCCGAGTGTTCAAGCACTACTCCTACCTGGCAAAGAGCCTCAATATCGAGCCTGACGACACGCTCCCCGTGACGAAGGGGACGGTTCTCCTCTTGGTGCCTCGTGTGCATAAAGGCATTTTGCAGGCGATTTCTTATGGCCAAGCCATGGCCAAGGACATCCGGGCGGTCCACGTCACGCTCGACAAGAGCAGCGCGGAGAGAATCAAGCAAGATTGGCAACGTTTCGGGGCTGACATTCCTCTCGTGATTCTCGAATCTCCCTATCGATCGCTTCTTCAGCCCATTCTTGACTACATCGACCAAACGATCGAAGAAGACCCCCACAGCATCATCACGGTCATCGTCCCACAGGCCGTTCCAAAACATTGGTGGCAAGGGATTTTGCATAACAACGCGGCGGTCTCTCTCAAACTGGCTCTCGGAGCGCGGCCTAATGTCGTCATCACCAACGTCAGGTACTTCTTGAAATGATCATCGAATCCTACGAAGACGTCATTGTCCTTTCCGGGGCACTCCGCGCAAACTTTTGGGATACGGTTCACACCGCGATTTCTCTCGTGCTGAAGCGCTCTCCCGATGGCGTGATCATCGACTGCTCGAACATCACGGAGTGCACCATCGCGGGCGCGGACACCTTCGCTGATATTCAAAGTTTTATCGAGCGCCACAACGCGCGAGTGATCGTCGCTTCGGTTCCGAAATCGGTCATGGATGTTCTCCGGCAAGTGCCGGACGTACGATCGCAACTCCCCATCGCAGAATCCGTCGACGCGGCACGAAAATCGTTGCACGTCATGGGTGAGGAAGAGGTCGAATCTGCCGCCAGTAAGAGACGCCGGTCTCAGATCGAGCGCAGATTCTTGGTCCTGCTCATGGGCTGCGGGGGCGACCCTATGGCCCTGCAAATCGCTTGCGAGCATGCCTCGGCAAGCCACGCCGAGCTCATTCTTGTGGCTCCCATCGTAGTGCCGCGCGACTTACCGCTTCAGGCTCCTTTGCAAGAAGAAGAGGAAGACGCCCAGAAAAAGCTCGACGCAGCGAAAGCCTATTGTCTCGAAAACCAAGTGATGTGCACTCGCGAACTGGGCCGTGGACGCGACCTCGCCGGAATCCTTGAGGAGTCACTGGCCGAGACGAAGTCGAGCCAAGTGATCGTGCCTCTTTCGCACAGTCCGGAAGATCAAGATTCGGCCAGCAAGGTTGTCAAGGCGATTTTGGGGAAGGTCAGTGTCCCCATTCTCTTCGTTGCCGACAAGAGAGTCTAACCCGGTTCCTGGGCGCTCGCACGACGTAGCCTGTCGAGAACCGCGCTCCATTCCACGGAGGGCGGCGGACACTCCCAGTAAATCTCGTTCAAACCCTTTTGATCTTGCTCGTAGAGCGTGAAGTACAAGATGCGCATGTACTCGGCTGGATCCTCCGGCGTGCCCGTTTGACCTTCGACTCTGGCGGGGCCAAAGACCACCCCTGGCTCGTCCCCAAGGTCATCGACCAACAAGAGGGGCGTCTTGGGCGCGTAGTGCCGGGCGTGCTGGCCTGGCGCTGCGGAGATTTGATCCCGATCTGCCCGCACGGTCTCCGGGACAAACTTCCTGAGATCGTCTAACGTGATCTTCCCTTCGCGCAACACCACGGGCATCGGCCCGGTGCAATCCACCACCGTAGATTCGATCCCGATTTCACAGCGGCCTCCTTCGAGCACTCCCGCGACCTTTCGCACAAGTTTCTCATCCAGCATTTCGGTGCACGTGGGCGAGACGCCCATGAACGGATTTGCGCTCGGAGCCGCGAGCGAAAGACCGGAGAGTCTGAGCACCTCGCCGAGAACCTCGTGGGAGGGGACTCGGACCGCGACTGTCGGACGCCCTGCCGTGACGAGATCTCCGATGATCGGCTTCTTCGCGACGACCAGCGTGAGGGGTCCCGGCCAGAACTTTTCAGCAAGCACCTCGGCAAAGCGAGGCCAAGTGAGTGCGAGTTCGCGTGCCTGATCCAAGTGAGCCACATGGACGATGAGCGGGTTGTTGGCAGGTCTCCCTTTTGCCTCAAAGACCTTTTTCACGGCAGCCTCATCGGTTGCATCGGCCGCCAGTCCGTACACAGTCTCGGTAGGGACGATGACCAGTTCCCCCGCTTGGAGCGCCGCGACCGCCTCGTGGATCGTAAGAATTCTCACCAACCGCATGATTCCACATCCACGAAAAAACGTGTCGTCAACCCATGGTTTATACTGGGGATGTCATGCCCAGAATTGAGCACAGCATCTTGATCCACGCGCCGATTGAAACGGTGTACGCCATCGCGAAGGACAATCGGAGTTTTCCGGACTTCATGGAGGACGTGGTTTCGCTCACCGTGGTCGAGGAGTCGGGCAATCGGGTTGTCAGCGAATGGGTCGGGGTGATTTCCGCGTTCAAGGTCAAGGTCCGCTGGTCTCAAGAGGACATCTGGGACGATTCCAACCACACGTGCGTCTTCAAGCAAATCAAGGGCGATTACGACGAAATGTCTGGAAAATGGACTTTTGCTTCCGAAGGTCCTTCCGCCACGCGGTTCCAGTCCGAGGTGGATTATGTGTACACGGTGGCAGGTCTGGGCCCGCTCGTGGGAAGGGTCATTCACAAGCTCGCCTCCGACAATATTGCCAGCCTCATGGCCGCCATCAAGGGCAAGGCTGAAAAGGCCTAAACGTCCAGGTTCAAATGAACCTGCGCCTTAGAGGGCATTTCAACCGTCTTATCAGGTAGAATAGAGGGTCCAGTTGCGGCGTTTTTCGCAACTGGACACGGACTGAGAAACACCTGATGGCAGAGCCCAACGATCTTCAAGAAACGCCCTCTACTGAGGAGATTGTCGAGACCCTCTCGACCGACACGACCTCCACGGAAGGGATGTCCACCCGCGTGGATGAGAGCTACGACGAAAGCTCCATTCAGGTCCTCGAAGGCCTCGAAGCGGTTCGGAAGCGCCCCGGCATGTATGTCGGCGACAATGGCCGAAAAGGTCTTCACCAAATGTTCCGCGAAGTCATCGACAACGCGGTCGACGAAGCCCTTGCTGGTCACTGTGACGAAATCCGGGTCATCCTCCACGCCGACAACTCTTTGACGGTCCAGGATAACGGCCGTGGTATCCCCGTTGGAAAGCACGAGAAAATGGGAATCTCGTCGCTCACCGTGGTTATGACCGTCCTCCACGCCGGTGGAAAGTTTGGAGAAACAAGCGGCTATAAAGTTTCGGGCGGTTTGCACGGCGTGGGTGTTTCCTGTACCAACGCTCTCTCCGAGTGGATGGAAACCACCGTTCGCCGCGAAGGCAAAATCTATCGCCAACGCTTCGAGGCGGGTATCCCGGTCTCAGAAGTGGACGTGGTGGGGAAATGTAGCCCCGACGAGCACGGCACCTCGCAGCGCTGGTTGGCCGACGCGACGGTCCTCTCCGACACGACGTACGATCTTCACATCATCAAGGGGCGGATCAAGGAACTTGCCTATCTGAACCCCACCGTCCGGTTCATTTTCACTTCGGAAGTGAACGAAGCGGACTCGGAAGAATTTTTCTACCAACGAGGGATTCAGCAACTGGCGGAGGACGTGAACGCGAGCCGGGATGTCCTCCACAAGGTGGTGTACTTCCGCCGAGCGAAGGAGACCTATGAGCTCGAGGTCGCGCTCCAATATCACTCCGATTACGCCACCACCATCCTCGCGTTTTCGAACAATATCCACCAGCCAGACGGCGGAACCCACGTTTCTGGATTTAACGCGGCTCTCACTCGGGTCATCAACGCCTATGCGCGTAAGATGAACATCTTGAAAGAAAAGGAAAAGAACTTTGCGTCGGAAGATGTCAGTTCTGGCCTTACCGCGGTCATTTCGCTCAAGCTTTCGAACCCGCAGTACAACTCTCAAGACAAGGTGAAGCTGGTGACGCCAGAAGTCCAGGGCATGGCGAACTCTCTCGTCGGCGACGGATTGAGCACCTTCCTCGATGAGAACCCGCAAACAGCCAAGCGCATTGTCGAG
>CAZBXR010000023.1:0-422 GCA_964496145.1 uncultured Chthonomonas sp.
CCCCGCTTGACATCGCGAGATCGTGTTCAAGAGAGCAATCACGTAAACCGTGGTTGCTCTTTTTGTACATATTTCCGTATACCGCCTCGAAAAATGTGCCTTTTTCTTGAGCAAACTCCCTCAATTGTCAAGAAGTCTCGTAAAATGGAGCGAGTACACGGGAAAACCCAAAACAATGAAGTTCAGATTTCCGCTCTTCGTCCTCTGCCTGGCGGCCATGGGCACCGCAAATGCCCAATGGAAGGCTTTGTTCCTAGGCCCAGCCACGGCCACGAATGCATTTGTGAACGATGCCTCCGCGAGTGGTCACGGCGGAGCCGCTCGAATTTCCAATCAATGGCGAGCAGGGTATTGGGCTGCGAACGGTTCGTTTACTGATCTTCATCCTGCAGGGTATGAGCGCTCGTACGCGTACAGCGTCT
>CAZBXR010000023.1:432-31155 GCA_964496145.1 uncultured Chthonomonas sp.
GGGGAATGAGCAGGCAGGCTACGCCGTCCAAGCAGGCGCAGAAAACGCCTGCAAGTGGAATGGATCGAGCTTGAGCTTCGTCAATCTTGACCCGAGCACTTCCTATGGCTCTCGAGCCTACGGAAACAGCAACGGGAAACAGGTCGGCTACTCGATGTTTTCGGGTGCAAAGCAAGCCGTGATCTGGAGTGGAACCGCAATATCACGGACAAGCCTGAACCCCATCGGATCGAATATGTCAGAAGCCTATGAGGTGGCAGCGGGCAAACAGGTTGGCTACGCAAGGGTCAATACGGTCGTCTCGGCGAGCCTCTGGAGCGGGACTTCCGGATCGTGGGTGGATCTGAATCCATTGACAGCGGGTCGATCCGAGGCCTACTGCATCAGTTCAGATGGGACCCAGCAGGGTGGCTACGTGCAGATATCGTTCACAAATCTCGCGTGCATTTGGTCGGGAACTCGAGATTCAGCGACTGTGATTCACCCAAGCCAAACCGGGGCTCTCAGTTCTTTTGTCTTTGGATGTGAATCGGGTGCTCAGGTGGGATACGTCGTGATGCCCGGAGCCCTGAACCGAGCGGCATTTTGGCGAGGGACGGCGGGAAGCCACGTGAATCTCCACCAATTCCTGCCATCGCGATACACGCAATCGTACGCATATTCCCTGGCTCCGTCACGGGGCGGCATCGTGGTGGTCGGTGAGGCCTACAACAGCCTGACCTTCGCCAGCGAAGCTGTCATCTGGTTCCTCACCGAGGCCGGAGCAAAGACGAGCAAGCTTCCGTAATCGGCTTTCTCAGCCCTTCTTTGCAATCCCTCAGCAGAAGTTTCTTCGCTGAGGGATTTTTCGTACTACAATGAGGCATGAGTTTGATGTCCCTTCGTTCTGTAGTCTTAGGCTTTGGCATAGGCGTGGTGGCTATGCAGCCGGTGGTCTCGGAGAAGCCACCGCTGTTTTATCCGGGCGAATCTACGATGCTCCAAGCGGCACATGCGGTGAAAGAAGGGCTGTATCAAGTCACTTTTCAAATCCCAAAAGATGATAAGGCGTGGAGACTCGCATTTCAAGAGGACCGGGACCGGCTCATGCCGTCAGGGTTTGTGGAGATGCTGTGGACAGCCCCATCGGAGAAGGGCTTTATGATTTTGCGAGCCCCGACTCGGGCCGAAGCCGTGAATCGAGTGGGAATGTTCATGAGTTTAAAAGGCGACGCGATGAAAGTGTCTCTGGAAGAGATCACCTCGATGTGGCAGAAGTCGACGGTGGACAAGGCGACCAAAGGGGTGGACACTACAAAAGGACCAAAGCCGCCGACTGAAAAGCCTTAGGTTGAGGCCAGATGGGGGCTTTCTGCCTAATTTTGTTTTGAATTTCATGGTGAACCAGCCGGGACATCATGATCTTTCTTTTTTTTTGGTAACGTAGGGGAACACGCGGGGCGTACATTTTGTGAGAGCATAATTTGCTCGCGTTAGATTCTTTCTGGAGAAATTATATGAACCTTAGAAGGGCGTTTACCCTCATAGAACTGCTCGTCGTCATTGCGATCATTGCCATCCTCGCAGCTATCCTGTTCCCTGTTTTTGCCCAGGCGAAAGAGGCTGCGAAGAAGACTGCTGCTCTTAACAACGTCAAACAATCTGGTATCGGGGTCATCCTCTACACAGATTCGAACGATGATACATTCCCGCTGACTCAAAACTTTGACGCCAACGGAAGCAACCTTGCGGGACCTCCCAACTACCGTCTGTGGTCTATTCCTGCCGGTTGGGGTGTGAACGCACCGTTTGCGAACGCCGATGGTGTCGCTTGGCACAACAGCGTTTATCCATTTACGAAGAACTATCAAATCTTCTCCCACGGCGGCGTGAACGTTTACACGGGTGGATTTAACTACTCTACGGCTCCAGCGAACCTTCCAATTACGTCCCTATCCGCAAACGGTCTGATGAACGCTTACGCGATGGGCGGAGTTGCGATGCCAAGCAAGCTATGCATCCTCTGGTGGGGCAACGGCAAGGAAGGATATCGAGGATACGGATACACTAGCCCTTATCTACGATGTAACGGAACCGGTCCTTGCGTTTTTAACGGAAGTGGACTCCCACAAGCAACGAACGGCGTGGCGCTCACCGGCAGACAAGATACCTATGAGTTCACCTTTATCGAAGGGAACGACACAACATGGGTACTCGGGGATGGATTCAACTACGTCGCTGCCGACAGCTCCGCGAAGTTTGTGAAGCAACCAGCCAATGGAACGAACCGGGGTAGCTACGATCAACCTGGATTTGTTTACGATAGCACCGCCCCCTATCCCAAAGGAAACGTTCTTTCCCCAGCACGATGTGTAAGCGCCGTGGGCGGGCCTCAC
Organism: uncultured Chthonomonas sp.; assembly: GCA_964496145.1. Taxonomy (GTDB): domain Bacteria; phylum Armatimonadota; class Fimbriimonadia; order Fimbriimonadales; family Fimbriimonadaceae; genus UBA2391. The sequence continues at coordinate 2,808 of CAZBXR010000023.1, forward strand.
TACCTTAGCTGGTTCCGACCCGACTCTGAGTTCCGATACCGACTTGGCACCACAGGAGACAACGCACTATGCAATCCTTGAAGTCGAAATGGGTTCTTCTCATGGCTCTCAGCCTTTGCGGTGCAGCCCTTTTGACAGGGTGTAGCGGAGGCTCGGGCCAACAAGCAACGCCGGCCGGTCCGGATGCAGGAAAAGGCGGAGACTACAAGCCAGAAGATGCAGCGGCTGCCCAACCCAAGCGCGGGGACGTTCCTCGTGCAGAACGAGGCGAAGGCGGCTAACGCCTCACGGGGTTTCATATCCCCAGAAAAGGGCTCCACGAGTCAACTCGTGGAGCCCTTTTTGCACTTCTTCAATTAGTTTCCCTGAGCCGTCCCCAAAACCCGGAGGCCAATCTGCTTCTCGCTCTTGATCTCCCCGCTCATGCGGAGGAATCGAGAGCCGGCATCCACCGAGTTGTTTCGCAGGATGTTCTCTAGCGGGAGTTCAGGGGATTTTCGTTCAAAGTCCTTCAAGAACGGATACGCCCTTTGCCAAGTCGGTCCGCGCCAAGGGACTGCATCGAGGTTCTTCCACATCGTTCCCGAACCCTTCCGGTTCTTATCCGCGGCAAAGGTCGTCCCCCGGGCATCGATCACGACAGCCGCGTCTCGAATCTTACGAAAATCGTTGTCCTCAATCACGTTCCAACGTCCGCCCCCGATAAAGATTCCTTGTTCGCAATTCTCAAACCGATTTCCGATTGCTTTCAAACCGCCAGCCTGGTCATCGAGATACACCGCGTGCACGAGCCCTGTGCCTCGTTTCGTGTTCACTCTGCTGAGAATGTTACGGAAGGTGCAATTCGTGAGCTCTGTGCCCAGCACGGACCAATCTCGGCCGATGTAAAACGCACCCCCGTCGATCACTTCCTTACAAACGCTATCGAAGGTGCAGTCGTTCACGGTGACGTTGTTCGACCAGACTCGTATCGCTCCATCGTATGCATCACTGAAAACACAATCGATGATTCTCATTCCAACGGCGTCGGCGTGGATGGCCTGCACCGCTGTTCGCAGGTTCCGCCCCCAGCGGCGAAACTCACAACCCTGGACGACAATATCTGACGAGCGCAACGTGGCACGGTCCCCAGCGATGGCATCGATCCCAAAGGTCCCCGGGTCTACAAACTTGCAATTGAGGACCGATATGTCTCGCCCTCCGCGAATCCGAATGGACGACATTCCGGCCCCGATGAACGTGCAATTCTCGATCCGAACGTCTTCGCAGTTTTCCAGCAAAATCTGCGATCCACGGCCTCCCACAAAAGTGATTCCTTTCAAGACAATGTTGCGCGAGTTCACAAACTTGTACATGGCCTCGTTCCCGGTGGTGAGCCACGCATCGGTGGGTTCCGCCCCTCGGTAGTATACGGTTCGCCCTTTTGGGTCAAACGAGTACTCCCCGTCTTGGTCTACAAACTCCTTGGCCCCGAACAGGTTCACACGCATGCCCGGTTTCACCCCATACTGATGAGGCTGCTTGCTGAGCACGGTGCGGCCCTGGAGTGAGGCTTCTGAGGTCTCGTAGGACCACTCTTGGCCCAAGTAGCCCGCCAGTCGAAGAAAGCGAGTGGGGGCCACCGACGGGGGATTCTCGCCCAATACCACCTTCTTTCCGCTCGGGTCGTCGTTTGTGGTCTGGGCCCAACCGATATTCTTCCACCGCGAGAGAGTCGCGGGGCGACCTCGCACGAGGAGTTCGGCTTCCCAAGGTTGCCGCCTCAGAGTGTAGCGATTCTCAACCCCACCAAGGTCTGTCGGCCCCATCTGGGCTAGCTCGGCTTTCCACAGCGCCCCTTCCCTCTGCCACGATGTGAGAGGCAATCCTCCCACTACGATTCCCCCGTTCGTCCCCTGAAGGCGTAGGCCATCTACCCTCGAATACACGGCGTCTTCTGCGCGGAAACTTCCCCCGACCCCGATCGAGGTGGTGGAGTCCGGCCGCACAAGCCCCACGAAGGCCGTGGGGATGAAGAGAGCCAAGAGGATCTTAAAGAACATAACCAATGAAACGACGCCGAGGCGAGGAGTTATCCTGGACTCATCAATTTCCGAGCCATTTGCCGATGTAGTTGATCAGCACCGCCGAAACATAGGCAAGACCCGTCATGTAAACGAAGACAAAGATCGGATACTTCACGCTGTTGGTCTCCCGACGGATGGTCGCAAGGGTAGCCATACATTGGCAACAAAGAGCAAAGAAAACCATGAGACCGACGGCGGTCCACGGCGTGAAAAGAGGCCGTCCATCGGGCCAAGTCGCCCTGCGCATACTTTCGATCACGTTCTTCTCGTCCGGGTCGGCACCCTCGTCAAACAAGATTCCAATCGCGCTCACGACGACCTCACGGGCCGGAAAGGCACTGAGAATCGCGGTGCTGATGCGCCAATCGAACCCTGCCGGGACGAAGACGGGCTCGATAAACCGACCAAACTGGCCTAGGTAGCTCTCCTCCGTGTGTCGACGCTGGACGTACATTTCCTCGGTCACATGCGACCGGTCGACCTTGGTGCTCGAGTTGTATTCCGCAACGAACCTCGCTTCTTGCTCTGAGGAGCGCGGGAAGTAGAGGAGCGCCCAGATGATGACGCTCATGACCAAAATGATCTTGCCCGCAGTTTGCACAAAGGACTTCCCTTTGATCCACATGGTCAGCCAGATATCCCTCCATTTAGGCCACTGGTATCGCGGGAGTTCCATGACAAAGGGGAGGCGCCGGCCACGAAGGACCCGCCGATTGAGCAGGAAGACGATTGGCACCGCAACCACGAGCCCCACCATGTGCATCGCGAACAATGCAAAGCCCGCCCAAGCCGCTCCAAACTGGGGCTCGATGAACGCGCCGATCAAGACGACATACACGGGCAACCTTGCAGAGCAACTCATCAAGGGGGCTACGAGAATTGTGGCCAGTCGGCTCTTTTGATCGGGCATGACCCGCGCGGCCATGATGCCGGGGATCGCGCAGGCAAAGCTACTCAACAGGGGAATGAAGGCGCGGCCGTTGAGTCCGCACCAACCGAGAAGCTTGTCCATCAAAAAGGCGGCCCTCGCCATGTACCCGGTCCCTTCTAAGAAGGCTATAAAGAAGAAGAGGATGACAATCTGAGGAAGAAAAACGAGGACGGAGCCGATGCCGGTGATAACTCCATCCACAACAAGGCTTCGAAGAACCTCGTTGCCGGAAAGCAGACCGGAAACCCGTTCGCCCAGCCAACCAAACGAGGTCTCGATGCCATCCATGAGCGGCCCGGAGAAGGTGTAGATGCTCTGGAAAACCACGTACATGAGGGCCGCAAACACCACAAGCCCGAAGACTCGGTGCGTGAGGACGAAGTCGATTTTCTCGCTGGTGGAGCGAGTCTTTTTCTTCGGTCCCTCTTTGTAGGCAACCTCCTTCACGCTGTTCGCCCACATGTAGCGCTCTTCGATGCTGAGCGTGACATCGGCGCCGGCCTCTCGACCCACCGGCGGGGTGGCTTGAGGGCGTAAGATAGCGCTTTCTAAGGCTTCTCGCAGCGCCGCGAGGCCCTCGCCCTTGTGAGAGACAACTGGGATCACGGGGACCCCGAGCGCTGTCTCTAGGGCTTCAATCTTGATTTCGACCCCGGCGCTCCGGGCCGTATCTACCTTGGTGAGGGCCACCACCATGGGCAAACCGTGATCCGCCAAGTGGGAATATAGAAAGAGGTTTCGTTCGAGCGTGGTGGCATCGATCACGCACAGGAACACAGTCGGGCGCTGTTGCTGCATACCCACGATCGATTCGACCGCGACGCGCTCATCTTCGCTAATGGCGTTGAGGCTGTACAAGCCAGGGATGTCGACGAATTCGACGGTGTGAAAGTTACCGAGGGGGATGTTTGCCGAGACTCTCTCGACGGTGACGCCCGGATAGTTTCCCACCTTTTGCGAGGAGCCGGTGAGGGAGTTAAAAAGCGAGGTTTTTCCAGCGTTTGGGTTGCCGACAAGCGCGACGATCGGGGTTTGCAGACTCATCGGCGCCCCCTCAATCCTCTACAACTTCGACCATGATGTCGCTGCACTCCCCTTTTCGGAAGCAAAGCTTTTGATTTCTAAATGAAATCTCGATCGGATCACCGAGGGGGGCGACCTTCGTGACCGTAAATTCTGTACTCGTAGTCAGGCCCATTTCCTGAAGACGACACGAGGTTTCACACCTCGCACAATTTTCGACCACGATTGCCTTTTGGCCCTTTTTCAGCGTGTCAATCTTGACCTTCTTTTGATTTTTCGAAGTCATCCTTGATTGTCTACATTCTACACAACTTTGTATAGTTTGCGCGTTGTTACCGGACGAGAGTGAAAAGTTTTTCTTCGGGCGTGGCGTTCGTCTGGATCTCGCAGGTCCAGGTTGTGGTGACCACACCAGCAATCTTGTCCGTGAAGGCCACGGATTCTGACATCTCAAACTTCTTCAGTTCGTTGTTCTTGCTGATGGTCATTTTATAGGTGCCAGCCGGTGGGACCGACCCGTAGGCACGCCATTGGCCTCCTAAGACTCGATCTCCGGCTGGATTGTCCCCAGGCAGAAAGTCGAGCGTTGCCCATTGGTCGCGCAGATACTTGAGGTCTTCTGTGCGGGCAAACGCGAGGTCCAGCGGCGCACATCGATCCAGAAGGCTTTCGCTCACGGCGGCGTAAATTTGTCGATAATCGAGGGGAACCCCCTGCTGAACAACGGTTTCGATCAGACGATCTGCGCCTTTTGAACTCACTGGCGTATCAGGGGTGGGGTAGCTGAAGTGCTTGCCGTTGCTCGTCACGAGCGAAACGGCCGGGCTCGTGGACCTGCGGACCTGCTTGATGTAAATCTTCGATGGCGGCGCAAACTGGAACTCCGTGTCTACCGAGATGGCAATTCCTTGGGCGGACTGAATCATTTGAATTCTTCCCTTCGAGGAAGAACTGTTGTAGTAATGATTCATCATGTCCGAGACGACCTTGCCGGGAGTGACGGTCGCTGCCCCTCCGGTTGGTTTCGCGTCTGGAGTTTGGGCAAGCAGGAGAGCAAGAGTGAGAGTAACCATGATTATTCGGTGTAAAACTTTTGCCAGAGAACGTCCGCGTTTCCAGCAATGAAATTGGCATATCGCGCAGCAACAAATAACCAGTCTGAAAGACGGTTTAGGTACTGCAAAGAGTTCGGTTTGACGGGAAATTCGTCGTGCAGTCGGAGAACCTCACGCTCGGCTCTTCGACCTGCCGTTCTGGCCAAATGAAGGTGCGCCGCGAGCAATGTCCCCCCGGGCAATACGAACGACTTGAGGGGCTCCAGGCTCTCCTCCATTGTGTCGATGCTCTGCTCAAGAGCCGCGATCACGGGTGCGTGGATCGCCTCAAACTCCCCCTTCGTGCTCGCGATTTCGGCACCCAGATCGAAAAGGTGATGCTGGGCGCTACTCAAAATCGTATCGAGCTCAGCCGGAGGGCCGGAGGCACGGACAAGACCGATGGCGGCATTCAGTTCGTCGAGCGCTCCCATGGCGGCGATGCGCACATCGGTTTTCGATACCCTTTCCGCTCCGTACAGCCCGGTTTGGCCGGTGTCTCCCGATCTCGTATAAATCTTCATCGTTTCTCCTCTCGTAAAACTGTCAGCGCGAATTTGGGAAGCTCTTTCACTTTTTGGATCTTGGTTGGGTTCAGCACCAATCGCCAAAGCCACTCCAAGTGCATCCGCTGCATCCAAACTGGGGCCCTCTTCGTTTTCCCGCTAAACACGTCAAAGCTTCCTCCGACCCCCATCGCGACGGGAGCCTGGATGATGTCCTGGGTCTCGAGAATAAAGTCTTCTTGGCGGGGCATCCCCATGGCGACGAACAAAAAGTCTGGTTTCGTGGTCGCGATTTCTTCCGCAACGCGCCGAAAATCACTTGCGGGAAAATAGCCGTCTCGGGCACCCACAATGTTGCATCCCGGGTGTCTCAGCCGCATCTTTTCGGCGGCGAGCGCCGCGACTTCTGGAGCCGCTCCAAGAAAGTAAATCCGGTACCCCTTTTCGGCGCTCAGAGCGGTGATTTTATCGACGAGATCGACTCCACTCACCTTGTTTGCGGAGACGCCATTTCGGCCTAATGCCCAGATGAGACCCGCCCCATCGGCGGTTCTGAGGTCTGCATTCTGCAAAGTTTTAGAGAACTTTGGGTTTTTTCTGGCAATCATCACGCCCGTTGCGTCGAGAGTGATGACCAATCGCGGCTTTTTTTCATGCACCCATTGTTCTAGAAGACTCAAAGTGTCTTCTTGGTTCAAGAGACTGACGTTGTAACCTAGAATGGCCGCCTCGGGAACGTGATTTCTAGCGACAGAATCAACCATTTTGCAACGAAGGGTACCAGGATGGGAACATTCGTGCTAACATTTCCCTCTCATACTACGTCAAGAATACGGGATGACATTCCGACCGAGAATCGGCTATCATCACGAGACTTTTTGATCGAGGACCGATTGGCACGAAACGTGATGTCAATGGATTCGTTCAGAGAATTGAGAATTCTCACCTATCAGGAGAACCACATGAGCCAAAAAAAGGCCTTCACACTTATTGAACTACTGGTTGTAATCGCCATCATCGCCATTCTGGCTGCCATCCTCTTCCCTGTCTTCGCTCAAGCGAAAGCAGCCGCGAAGAAGGCTTCGGCAACTAGCAACTTGAAGCAAAACGCACTCGCCGTGATTATGTATGCCGACGCCAACGACGATACATATCCACAGTCGGTGTACTTTGCACCTCCAAAAACTGCCGGTGGACGACCGGTCATGGTTCTGGCATTTGATGCCATCCAGCCATTCACGAAGAACCTGCAAATCTTCGACGATCCAGGCGAACCCGGTGCGATCAACGTCACCAACATTTTGCAAAATGACCTCGGTGCTCTTGGCGGACCATTTGTCAGCGACCAAGGAATTGCGAAGGTAGGCGTCGCGTTCAACTTCGCGTTGTTCGAAGATCCTTCCGTCGGAGTTACTTCTGCTACCGACTCGAACGAGAACGTCCGATCCGCTGGCTCCGTGCCATTGCCATCAGACACGATCATGTTCTACAGCGCCGGCTACACCAAGCTTGGTTCTTCGAACAAGTACCGAACGAAGTTCGAGACTGGCTTCCTTGCCCGCCAAGGAAATCCGCTGTACATTACTCCAGCTGGACCGTTCTCTCGACACAACTTCGCCGGGGCTCCTCGACACAACGATACGTTGGTCGTGAACTTCGCCGACGGATCTGTTCGAGCGCAACCAGCGACCCGAGCGCTTGCAGGACAGGGTCCAGATCTGTCTTCCACAGCCGCTGTGAAGCCAACTGTCACCAGCTACATTCTTCCGTTCGACCTAAACGGAATTCCTGAAGTTGTTGGCGAGCCGCTTTTCTAAGGTTCGGCTTTCTCGGTAGATCGTCCACTAGCGCCTTCAGGCGCTAGTGGACTTTTGTTTTTTAAACCATGAAACCTATTCACTTAGCCAAAACGTAAAAGCTTTCATGGCAAGAAAACAAACAGCCGTCGTCCTTACCGTCGTTACCGCAACCTCGTACGCCTCCGCAAATTTGTTAGCCGGTCTGAATCAGACCTGGACCACATTAGACGGATACTCAATATCCAGTCATGAAACATTCCTTGAGGGAATAGGGGGCCAAAGCATCACTTACAGCCCGTCCAACGTACCAGCTGAGTGCAGTATCTCGTCTGACTCGGTAAGGCTCAACGCGGACGCAACGTATTGGGTTCCCACTGCCCTCAAGGAGATAAAGCAGGTAGTTGCCTTGTCCGGCACAGTGACGGTTTTTGCCTACATCCCATTAATACCGGTCCAGGAAGTGCGGACAATAGACATACGATTTACCGAGACCTACTACCGCTCTATCACAACCTCTACCCCACCTGGTAGTATCTCCTTCGCTGAAACTCATACAACAACGCCTACTGGAAAGGAAATTCCAATGTTTTCCCAAATAGGGGGCAACTTTCAAGATGTTAATTTTCTGAACACCCCTAGTCGAGTGAAGTTTAAGGTAGTAGTTCCGGCGGGAAACGTGGGGGACGACCTAAGAGTCGAGTGGTTAGTGCCAATGGGCTTTGTGGGGGCGGAAAAATTCGCCCGGTCTACGAACCAGAACAACGAAGGTGCGGCGTATGCACGGTCTGAAAATAGCCTAGTTTTCACGAGCGCCACGATTTCGAATTCAACTTGGAACCCTTTCAAAAGTCTTGACTTCGAGGGAGGTAGTGGACCACTTGTATACTCACCTGGACGCCCGAGACCAGTTTTCGCCGTAGCGAAGGACGCCGGCGGAGCAGTCCTAGAGGAATTTTCCACAATGCTCCAGGATGGATTCACAAGCCTAGAATTTGACGATCACCTAAATTATGACGGACCTGCCACAGTGACTATCGAATCTCCTGGGGCACTCCGCAAGATTGTGAATATTTCGTACTCCAACGGTGTTCCCGACACCGCAAATGGAACTTTCTCTCTGCACTTGGGGGACGTCGATGGAGACAATGAAGTAGGATTACTTGACTATTTCTACCTGTCTGACCACTTCAATACAAGCAGTCTCGATGAAACCTTCTGGCAAGAAGACTCCGCCGGTGTCAAGGGGTCGGATTGTGACTGGAATTTGGATCGCAGCGTCGATTTGCTGGACTACTTCCTACTAAGCGATTCCTACGGCATGGTAGGAGACTGATTGACTACATACGGTGAGCGAGGGCCGTTCGGAAAGGTGAACAGCCTTCGCTCACCATGACCCTTTCTTCTCTCGCCCTGACGAGACGGTGGAATTCCGGCTAAAATTAAGTTTGGCTATGCCCAAAACAATTCGACTCACCGTCACCCGGCAAACCGGCCAAGATGGCCCCGTTCGTCAAGATGTTTTTGATATTCCCTATCGAGACGGGATGAACGTCATTTCGACGTTGCAAGAAGTGCAGAAGAATCCAGTCACGACCTCGGGTCAGGAGGTTGCGCCTCCGGTCTGGGATGCGGCATGTCTCGAAGAAGTCTGCGGGTCGTGCACGATGTACGTGAACGGCGACATCCGACAGGCTTGCTCCGCACTCGTAGACAATGTCGGAATCGTGAACGGCGATGTGGTCGAAATTGACCTGAAGCCAATGAGCAAGTTCCCGATCATCCGCGATCTTTGCGTGGATCGATCGAAGATGTTTGAGAATCTCATCCAGCTCAAGGCCTGGGTCCCCATCGACGGTTCTTATGATCTCGGCATGGCTCAGCCTCAGGATGACCACGTTCGGCAGTTCCGCTATGCGCTTTCTCGCTGCATGACCTGCGGATGTTGTATGGAGGCCTGCCCTCAAGTCAGCGAAAAAACCGACTTTGTCGGCCCCGCCGCCATCGGCCAAGCCGTCCTGTTCAATCTCCACCCAGTCGGACAAGCTCTTAAGTCGGATCGACTAGATGTTCTGACCAGCGAACGAGGTGTCACCAACTGTGGCAACGCCCAAAACTGTGTCAAGGTTTGTCCAAAAGGCGTTCCTCTCACGACCGCGATCGCCCAAGTGAATCGGGACACCACCGTCCAAAAGGTGAAGCGTTGGATGGGCCTCATCTAAGGCAGATCTCATCAAGAGAACTCATTGGGCTAGGTTCAAAATGAACCTAGCCCATTTCTGTTTTTCAAGCATATCCCATTGGACTAGTCATTTCGCTCAGAACGGTCTGAGACGGGCCTGGGGTTCCGCGCGTTCTTATTCCTGCGACTGGAGAGGAAACCTATGTCCAAACAAACACATCTTTACAGCATCATCATCATCTCCTTGGCGGCCGCGAACTCATTCGCGGCCCCAAGAGACTTCTTCGTATCGAGTGAATCGACAAACTCGGTCAAGCGTTATGACGGGATCACGGGCGCTTACATCGGGGACTTTGTGGCTCCCGGTTCTGGGGGTCTGGGTCGGCCACAAGGGATCACATTCGGCCCTGACGGCAACCTCTATGTGAGCAGTGCCGCCGACAACAAGGTGAAGCGATTCAACGGCCAAACCGGAGCCTTTATCGACAATTTCACCAGCGGGTCCACCGTCATCTTCCCTGCGGACCTTTCGTTCTTTGGCGGGAAGCTGTGGGTGTCCTCGTTTAATGATCCAGGGCGTCTCGCTCAGTTCGATAGCGCCACCGGTTTCTTCCTCGGTGACTTCACCGGATCGACAAACGCCTTTAACGCCGATGGACATGCCTTCGACACCGCCCGAGACGCCGTGTACATTTCCACGAGCACCCCTAATCCCAGCGGGACAGGGTTTATCGGGGAGATTCAAAAGTACAAACTCTCGACTGGGGAGTATCTGGGCGTTCTGGGTTCTGGGGGGCCGGGCCTCGCGCTAGACCTTCGTATCGGAGCCGATGGAGACATCTTCTACAACGCGTTTGGTCCCGGCACGGTGAAGCGGATCGACGGCACGACGGGTGCGTACGAGGGCAATTTCATTACGGGTCTCGGCCCTACGCAGGGTCAAGAGATCGGACCCGATGGCCTGCTATACGTCGGAAGTTACGGAAACTCTTTCATCAACAAGTACAACGCGACTACCGGAGAGTTGGTAGGGACCTTTATCGCGGCGAATGCGGGCGGGCTCGCCCAACCGAACAACTTCACGTTCGCCCCTGTGCCCGAACCGGCCACCCTCCTTCTGCTGAGTGCGGGCGTTGCGGGGCTGATTCGACGACGACGCGCCTGAGACTTTTCTATCTCTGAGACGGACAATCCACGCCCGGTCCCCATGGCCGGGCTAAAATTTTGAACCTGGTAACAAAGGTTCAGTGATATGCGAGACATTGGACCATACCATTGCTCGCCGTGGCGCGTTTAGTTTTTCGTTGTGATGAGGGCGCGACGGTGTCGCGAGCACCCTTCCCTGCTGAGGAATTTTGAGCTGTGGAAACTCCATTTAATCAATTGAACATTGACCGGGATTCTCCCGTCCCCGCGTATCGCCAAATCGCCGAGCAGATGAGGACACTGATTACCAATGGAGCCCTGTCTCCGGGGCAGCGTGTGCCTCCCACCCGCGAACTCGCCGTCGCACTAAAGACCTCGCGCGTGACGGTCCTCCGGGGCTTAGAGATCTTGATCAGGAGCGGCCTTGCCGAGGCCAAGGTGGGAGACGGAACTTACATCACAGGGAGACTGGATGCCCCTCACGCCCATTTGTATCTGGAACGCCTGACCTCGGACGGCCCCCGAGCGATGTTTGAGCGTTTTTCAAAGCACGGGCGAATCTCATCTCTCGCGACTTCGGTTCCCGATCCAGAGCTTTTCCGGCCCGATGAATGGTTGTTCGCGACGAACTGCCTTGCGAAATCGACAGGATGGGACTTCTACATGTCGCCCGAAGTCGGGCACCCTGCCCTCTTGAAAGCGGTCATGCCCTTTGCCCGGATGCTGTGTGAGACATGCACCGAGAATCAAGTTTTGATCTCTGGAGGCTCCCTTCAGGCCTTGAATTGCGCGCTCGGGACGTTTCTAAAGGCCGGGGACCGGGTCCTGACTCTTGCCCCGATTTCTTATGTGCGACCCTTTGTGCTCGACGCGATTGGAATCGAGGACATTTTAATGGACGCCCGAACGGAGCACCCCGACATCGACGAAATCGCGAGGCTGATGGAGATCCATCGCCCCCGAGTCATTCTGTGCGCTTCGATTTTCAACCATGTCACGGGTCTTTCCATTGCCCCGGAGGCTCAAGCCGATATTCGCAAGCTGGCCGAAAAGTACTCCGCGGTCATCATCGACTTTAGCCCCGCTGCGCTTATGGACCAATCGAACGAACGCGAGCCCATGATTTTCGAAAACTGCTCCACTCCCTGCGTCTTCATCACAGGATTTGAATCTGTCATCAGTCCGAGTCTCAGTCTGGGGCTCACGCTTTGCTCGCCATCCGTCCGCGATTCTCTGGCCCGCTCGCAGTTCTATCAGACTCAAGGGGTTTCCACGTTTATGCAAGCCGCCTTTGCGCACTATATCGCGGAGAGTTTTTTGATCAATCACCTGCGCCGTGCCCACCGAACCTACGCGGAAAGAAGGCACGCTTTGTGGCAGGCCGTGACGAGTCTGAAGATGATTCCAAAGCCGGCTGAACAACCCAGGGGCGGCTACTCCATGCTCGTGCCGCTCCCTCACGAGATCGACCCCCAAGAGGTCTATCAAGAACTCTTGGATATTGGTTTCGCGGTCGTGCCGGGGCCGAACCTTTGGACAAAGAAACCCGCGCCGTACATCCGGATGTCCCACTCACTCCAGCCTCCAGAGCGAATTCGGTCGGCGGTCGAAGCCCTCGGCAAAGTGATCTCCGCGAAAGCTCTCTGACGCAGGCCGGCTGCGCGAGACTCTACTCCAGAAGCCGTTGTAGACCTTGCTGGGCGGCCTCAAGGGTTTCCCCGCAGAGGATGTACGTCTTGGCTCGCCGACCCATCTTTGATTCGACCCAGGCAGAACCCGCGCGGCGTACGCCGAGGCGCAGGCTTTTCACGTCTTCCTCGGCAAGCAGACCCTGGGTTACCATCTTCGGAAGATCGGCAGGTTTCGCAAACAGGATCGCGGTGACTCCATTCTCCGACCGAAGGATTTCGAGTTCTCCTGGGGTCTTGTAATCCACGCGGAGCATTCCCATCGAGCTGACGCGAACTGCGCCACGCAAAGTGTTCCCTAGGTCCTGCACCCAGTCTGCGTACGCTAGGATGTTCACATAACGTACTTGGTATTTCGGCGCCGAGAGTGCGGGGCCGAACTCCTTCCGCACCGCGGCGAGGTAGCCGCTCACAAAAGGGGGATCAAATAGCGATTTCCCTTGTTCGAGCGATCCTCGAATGAGGCTGTACGCAGACTTCCCGGAGCGGTCAATGCCCTCTTCCCCATACCAACTCAGCGGCTGCCGCGTATAGGCCTCGAACCACTTCTCGCTTCGGAAAAAGCTTCGTATGATGCCGTTTCCGATGGCCGTGGCGAGGGCCTCATCTAGGAGGTAGAACGCGGGCAATACGTCCGCTCCTTGTTCGTTGAGAAAGGCGGTTTGAAGGGTTCGGTGGCCCTGTTCCGGAGCGGCCCCGTACAAGTAGTGGCAGAACTCATGCAGGATCACATCGGCGCGGTCTTCCGCTGTTTCATGAGGGAAAAACTGCGCCAAGGAGTAGGGCCCGAGCTGTTGACCGCTGCTCCACGCGTTGGGATCGGTGTTCGGATTGAGGAGAAGGATAAAAGGAAGAGGCTTTTGAGGATTGGGACGGTACTGATAGAAGGTCGCCATTTTCGACATCCAAGACTGAATCTTCTCCGACTCGAGGAGCGACTTCATGCCCTTCACAAAGGTGCTGGCCTTCCCTGCTTTTTGCGTTTCAAACCAGCGAGTGAATCGGGGGGCAAAGTAGTCCACGACCTTGGCGAGTTCCTGCCCCTGCGAGGCTGGCAGCACCTTTGCAATGTTCACTCGGTAATCAGCCGGAGATCGAGAGTCGAACCCAGCCGCCCGCACGGCGGCTTCCCCATCGAAAGACTGAGAGGGCGAGGAGATGGGCCAAGACCGAGTGTCTCCTGGCGTCCTGGGGGCATCTCGGTTGTCCTTCCAGCGCTTTACCATCGCCTCGTCTTCGGCAGACTTGATAAATTCCGCTTTCCAAAGCTTTTCGAATGGTTCCGATCGCTCGTGGGCGATCCGACCCGCAACGAGATCTAGCTGATACGTCAAGTTCGACATCGGTTCGAACTGAACCGATACCGGAAACGTGAGGGGTGCGTTCAAGCCAAGGACAAACGCAAGAGAGGGCAGCACACTCATGGTAGAGGTGTACCTTCCAACCTTTGCCCGAAGTTCCGGGACCTACGGGCGTTCTGGGGTGAGAAGCTCGCGAAGAGCTCCCGCGCTTTCCATCGGGACAACCGCCACGATTTCGTCGCCTTCGTTGAGTTGCGTATCGCCTTCGACGATGACTCCTGTCCCGCCTCGATTGATCCAGATGATGTTTGTCTTCGGAGGCAATTTTAGGTCTCGAACTCGAGTGCCCATGACCGGGCTTCGCGAACTCAGCACCACCTCTACCACTTCAATCTGCCCATTGGCCAGAGCCCCGAGGGGGATGAGGTGGTCGGTGTGAATTTGTTGCTCCAGAAGATTAAAGATGATTCCCGTGGCGCTCACAACATCGTCGATTCCAATCTGCTTAAAAATCGCTTCTTGCTGGGGGTCATTTACGCGTGCCAAGACCCGTTTCACTTTCCACATCACCTTGGCCATCTGGCACACGACAAGGTTGTCCTCGTCTTCGCCCGTCACCGCGCAAACAATGTCGGCTCGCCCGAAACCCACGCTCTTTTGAGTACTCGTTTCGCAGCCATCGCCAAGAAAGACGGACTCTTCGCCGATGAGAGTGGCGAGGCGTTGAGCTCGGTTGTGGTCCTTTTCAAGCAAGACGACCTCATGCCCTTCGGCAAGGAGTCTCTTCGCCAGGTTCAGGCCCACATTTCCTCCCCCCACAACAATTAGATACATTCGATCTGTAGCTCCTTCGGCAAGACATTGTAGGTCTCCACCGTGTCGTAGGGCTTATCGTCGATCCAGTCTCGCATCATCCCTGCGAGGAGGGCGCTCGGTGTGATGCAGAAGAAACCGAGGTTTCGGTACACCTCCGCCCGATTCGGGTCAGCGACTTTGATGCAAACGCGGCCCACATTGTAGCGGAGCCTGGCGATTTGGGCCGCCATGAGATTCGTGTTGTCTCCCCTCGTTACGGCAAAAAACGCATCGGCGGCCTGGATTCCAGAGCGTTCCAGTACCTCGATATCAATTCCGCTTCCTAAGACGACTTTGCAATTGTGCCTATATCCCAACCGGCGAATCGCCTCCGGGTTTTGCTCAATCACAGTAACAGAGTGGGTCTTGGCGAGCTGGAGAGCCAAAGTCGCTCCCGTGCGTCCGCAACCGAAAATCAACACATTCATGAATCGATAAGGTTATACCCCTTGCGGCAATGCATCTCTAACGGATTCTGGGGAGGCCCCCCGCAGATAAAACGCCGCGCCGCCATCCCCAGCCCACTGCCCGACCCTTGCCGATTCTATACTCCAGCCGTGCTTGGCGATCAGCCGAGACATCCGGTACGCCATTCCACGACCCTTAGGCGCTCTTACCTCAAGCAAGAGCGGATCGCCATCAAAAACCTCCGCCCGGTACAAAGTCTGCTCCCGGGTGGGATCGATGCCTTTCTCTCGCAAGAGCGTATCGACGGTTTTCGCACCGCTGAGAATCTGTTCCAGCGACCGGGCGAGATGCACTCGCAACCCCTCGGGAACGAGTTGGTCATTGTGATTCACCGAAAAGGTGTCGACGGCGATGGCGACAGGGTCTGTAGTCGTATGGGCTTTCAACCCCGACAAGTTGACTCCGTGCGCGTACAGGGTCCCGAGAATAAGGCTGAGAAGCCCCGGGGTGTCGGGCGTCACCACCGTCAATTCCGTCATCGACGAGTCTCGATTTTCTTCAAAAGTGATGACGGGGGTGCCATCGCGGGCACTTTGAACATAGGCAAAATGTTGCCTGATCTTCTCCGGCTCGATCGCCGTGAGATAGTGCCCCGGGAGGGAATCAATGTACAGGCCGAAAGCCACGGGGTCGACCTCCTCGGCGGCGGCAAGCATGGCTTTTCGGCGGACATCGGTGGGCACAGAAACCCCTTCCCACTCTGCATCCACAAGCGAGAGCGTGCGGTAGTAAAGTTCTTGCATGTACGACTCCAACATGGGAGTCCAGGCGTGATCAGACACCGCCATGATGTCTGCCTGCGTCAGCAATGTCAGGCTACTCAGACCATTCGTATTCTTCGTGAGGGTAGCGAGGTCTTGGACCGTCTCCGGCATCGAGACATCTCGCACGCGGGTCATGTGAGCCATCGAGAGGTGTTCGAGCACTAGCCATTCCACAAAGCTCGTTTGCTCCGCCGAGAGGCCCCAACGGATACAGACATTGCGGGCCATCTTTGCGCCGACTTCGCTGTGCGGCTTTGTGGGGTCAATTTTTCCGGCATCATGGAGCAGTAGGGCAAGCACCACCAAAGCGGGATCATCGATCTGGTGAGCCGCCTCGCCGATCCACCCGCCCTTTTCCAGCAGAGCACCAAAAATCTCCACGCTTCTCAGCGTATGTTCATACACCGTGAACTGGTGGCTTGAATCGCGCGGGAAAAGATGCTTTGTCGCCGCGAGTTCGGGAAGCACTTGAGAGAGGATTCCGGTGGACTCGAGCGAATCAATGATTTTTCGAGAAAACCCAAGACTGCTCACCATTTCTCGGCCATTCACGATGGGGCGGCAAGCCACTCGCGTGGGCGGCGGCGAGAGTCCCAGACGCATACCGATTGAGATGCCAGAAGCGGCTCCGCTCAAGGTCGCAGAGTTCTCCACTCGAATCTCGCCCCCGGCGGCAAAAACACCCTGCGCCAAGGGGTACCGACCGCTCTTGAGCATGTCGAGAGCGTGGAGGTATTCGCCATGAAGACCGTGAGCCGCCTCGGAAACCTCGGCAAGCCATGAAAAGAGTTCTCGACCCACGAGTTCGCAAATCTCCGCTTGCTTGGACCGTGTCAAAACATCTCGCCCCGATCCCGTGACGATGTGAAGCAAGTTTCGGGCGGCGAGGATGATTTCGTAACTCTCGGATGGGCTCACCGATCGATACCCGACCGCTTGATGAAGCCAATTGGCCGTATGGGCACAGCGAAGGCCGCCCGCGCCGTTCTTTAGGTCCGGCTCCACAACCCCCGGGGTTGCATGCGTCCTCGAAAGAGCGAGTTCCCGCTCGGCGAGCTTCTCGACAAGGTAGGGGCCGACGGGAAAATCCGCCCAAAAGCCAGATTCCAATCGCTCCACGGCCCCGGGGTCACCAGCTACCCACCGCATATCCATGAGCGAAGATCGCGTCTTGCTATCGAGACCGGGCAAG
This sequence comes from uncultured Chthonomonas sp., assembly GCA_964496145.1. Taxonomy (GTDB): domain Bacteria; phylum Armatimonadota; class Fimbriimonadia; order Fimbriimonadales; family Fimbriimonadaceae; genus UBA2391. The sequence continues at coordinate 19,820 of CAZBXR010000023.1, forward strand.
TCGCTAGTGAGGCGCAGATTGTAACCCACCCCCATCCGGCTGCCCTGGGAAAACACGGTGTTTACCGCCTTGAACAAAAATCGTAGCAGCGGGCTGAGCGACTGGTCATTGTCGCGCTTGGGGATGATGCTAATGTCGATATCTGAGAACGGACTCAGCTCTTTGCGCCCGTATCCACCGGTCGCCACCACCGCGAGTCGCCCTTCGGCTTGGTTTTCGTGTTCTGCGAGAGAAAGGACAGCCACCAACGCCTCATCAGCCGCTTGAGAGAGCGCAAGACAGAAGTCTCTCCCGGGCGAAAGGCTTTGCCTTTTCACGGCGAAGATGAGTGCTTCGCGCCTCGATGCAAACTCTTCGGCAATCGATGTGACCGTGATGCTCATTTTGTCCACTTGTTGTAATAGTATCGGGGCTCGCTGGTGCAAAGCTCTTTGAGTTCTTCGGCCAAGCCACGATCGATCACCACATGGGAGAGAGTCGCGGCAATCGTCCCTAGCAGAGCAAGGCAACCAATCGCTTGTCCCACCTTCTTCAACGTCAGACCGAGTGTCTTCACCTGTCGGTATCGATAGAAAAGCGCCCAAATGGGAGAAATAACAAGGATAAGCCCCAGCGAGAGGAATGACACCTGACACCAGGTTTGGGGCAACAGATTTTGTGCACCAAGGTTCGCGAGTTGCGGACGGAGCGCGACCACGCTCGCGGAGAGACTCAGCCACCACAAGATAATGGAAGCAGAAAACACGAGGCCAAAGACGAAGGTGACGAGGGTGTAGAGTCGATCGAGATGCGTCGGGTCTGCACTCCGGTACGCAGTCAAGGGAATCGCATGGTAGGCAATGGCCCCGGCGATGACCACCCCCGGGAGGAGGCTCTTGGATGCGGCCCACGCGCCCAGCCCGGCCACAAGAGCGAGTCCATAAAGGACCGGAACCGTGAGGAACCGCGCGCCGTCGAGATCGAGAATCCAGTACCCCATCGCAAACAGAAACAGGCCCGCGAGGGCAGTGACGAGGAGGGCACTCGGGAGGCTTGCCGAAAGAGCGGATTTGATCGAGAAATCTTGGATCACCCCATCTGGGTCAGAAGATGTCACCATCCCCAGCCAGCCGGAATTGCGGCTGAACGCTTGCTCCATGTCCGCGGCGATATCGGCATGCCCTGTCGCCCTGAGTTCGCGGACAAAGTCCCCTCGACTCACGAGCAAGATTCGTTGCCCCACATCGACATCTTCGAGGACCGAAGACCGAACCGCAGATTCAATCAGATCCATTCCGCGGATAAACCCCGATTGCAATACCGACCCATCACGGACGGCGGCCCCAATGCGAACCACCTTGCTTCGGCGAATCAGCTTTTCCTCAGCAGATTTTGGGAGCTTCCGCCATTGCATCACCCCCCGCTGAATCAATGCGGCGGGGGCGCTACTACGCGTGCCAAGAAGGGCTGCATAGTGCCAGGCGTAGGGGGCTCCATCGAGCCGGGCGAGATCGGAAGCCCGAGAAACGCACAGTTCACCTTGATAGTCTTGAAACCGGTTGTCGCCCAGGCCGCTTTCCCAAAACTCGGTGGCCTCATCGGGCTTTCCATCCACCATCTTGAAGGCGGCAACCATAAATTCCCAATAGGAATTGTTCACTTCCGCGTTTCTCCATCCTTGTGCGACTTGAATCCACCTTTTGAGTTCGTTGGGGTCAACTTCGCTTTTCGAGAGCACCTCTTGCGAGGCCAAAACCATCCATTGCGATGCGCCCAGCCGGTCTTCTGGAGACGGAGCCACTCGAGGATTGTTGTAGGATTGGATTCGAGTGTACGCGGCACTCCCGGACGCCTTCACGGCGAAAGGATTGAGGACATTTCGGGTTCGCGGATGCAGAACGAACGCGAGAAGGACTCCAATGAGAGCCCCTATCCCAGCCCGTTGTAACCGCGTCATGCCCGCCAGTTTATCCGCTCATGAAGATTTGCCTCATCGACCTAGCCTCGAGAACTGAGGATCTCCCGATTTTGATTCCGCGTCACAAAAATTCTGACCCTGGATCTATTGTGCGATCCAGGGTCAGATTGTCGGCAGCTCGTCGCTCGAGTTAGGGGTAGATTTCGATCTCGGCCCCGGTGGTGTTGTAGTTATCCGAGAGGACAAAGTAGTCCAAGAGGTCCACGCTACCATCGAAGTTGAAGTCTGCATTGGCATTCCAGGTGGTCGTACCCGGAACCGAATTGTACGCATCGGACAAGGCAAAGTAGTCAAGAAGATCGATGCTATTGTCGGAGTTGGAATCCCCAGCTTTTGGATTGAACTCGAGTCCCCGGAGATTGGAATCTCCATCGACAATCACCGCGCGAATAGCATCTGAGGTGTGGAGAGGTGCCCGGAAGATAAAATCGTAGACCCCTTCGTCGAGAGGGACGCTAATGGCGAACCCTCCCCCAGGGATAGGAGGCAAGGGCAGGCTATGGGCGATAACCCCTGTCCCCAAATGAACGATCTGAAGCTCTGGTCCTATGCCGACGGTGGGAAAACTGGGGGGCTGGGCGGGCCAGAACCCATCGACCACGAACTGCTTCTTCTGATTCCGTTCGTCTGCTCCCCGATCTACGACAGGGCCATCCAGCCTCGGGAGCGCATCCACATCCACCGGCCAGGTGTACTTCGAGGAGTCGCCCGAGTTGTACGCCGGCGAGGAGGTATCGATATGGTAGTCGTACCCTCCACTCACGAAGGTCGTGTTGGCATACAGATCGGTTCCGTGGGGCAAGCCCCCAGACACTGGATTCGTGAGGCCGAGAGTCCAAATATTGTTCACTCCCGAATACACACTTGACCCGGTCAAAGCAACCCTTGGACTCGAGGCAAAACCGGTGTCTCGAATGATGTTGTTGTGAAAGTTCAGGTTGGTGTTGAACCCTCGAAAAGCGTAGAAACCCGGGAAGCCAGGCCCATAGCTTATGGTTTTCAAGAATGTGTTGTTCACCACATTATGGGTCCCGCCTTGGGCGCGAATATCGCCAATCACCGGGGCGGCGGGGAGAAGAAAGAGATGGGTGGCATTCTCGATAAACGCGTTGCTCTCGATGGTGGAGTTGCAAGAAACCAGCCGGATGACCCCTTCGTTCGCGAGAGTCTGGCTCGGCACCGAAATCTTATTCAAGAGCATGTAGTTTTGGGTGAAGGTGAGGTTTCCGCCCGCTGCAGAAATCACGCAGCCGGAGTCGATGCCTTCGTTGAACATGAACTTGTTGTTCGTGATGATGTTGACCCCGTTCACCATGCGGATACAGCCATCATCCGTCTTGTTGTTCTTAAACTGGAATCCATCCACGACGTTGGGGGTGCTGGTGGGAGTGTTCATCCGAAAAGCAGCGAGGCCCGTTCCCCCCACAATGGTCGGGTTGATGTTTGCGTTTCTTTGCGCCCGTGCGGTTTCGTTCCCAAAGAAGCCGCCGTACACTTCGATGGAAGGTGCCCAGATGATGGGCGTAGAGTTCGTGTGACTGTAAACGCCCTTGCGAACCCACACTTCATCTCCAGGGGTCGAGGCCGACGCTGCAGCTTGGAGCGTTTTGTGCGCGGTTGCCCACGAGAGGCCCGATCCACCCGGCGCCGCCGCATCGACATATCGAATGACCGACTCGCCTCCCGAACAAAGACCCAAGACCAGGGTCGCTGACAAGCAAAAATGTGTCTTCATCGAATTGTTCCTCCGAACCAGCTGGATTAAGCCAAAAGTACCAGCCGTGTCCCATAGGATACGACACTTTGTTAAGATGTTCCCACTAAAAATGCAGAAATCGGGATCAGGAACCTAGAAGCGCTTTCGCCCGTTCTGCCACGTTCTCAGGAGTCAGACCAAACTTTTCGAAGAGGATCGGCGCGGGGGCCGAAGCTCCAAAATGGTCCAAGCCAATGTGATCGTCGGCATACTTGCTCCACCCGAAGGTCGAGGCGGCCTCGATAGAGAGCGTGGGGACATCTCCGTCCAAAACCTCGGCCTGATAGAACGGGTCCTGTTCTTCGAAGAGGCTCCAGCACGGGAGGCTCACTACTCGGGTGGAAACACCTTCTGAATCAAGCAGCCGGGCCGCTTCGAGCGCGAGGCTCACTTCGGAACCCGTTGCGACGAGGCATACCTGAGCATCGGCTCCGTCCTTGATGATGTACCCGCCACGCTTCGCTGGGTGGTTTTGGACATCGGATGAAGAAACGAGCGGCAAGTTCTGCCGGCTCGTCACGATGACGGTCGGGCGGTCCTGGCTTGCCACCGCGAGTTCCCAGCAAGCGGCAACTTCGTTGGCATCGGCGGGACGCATCACATGGCAATTTGGAATGGCCCGGAGACCCGCGAGTTGCTCAATCGGCTGGTGGGTAGGACCGTCCTCGCCCAACCCAATCGAATCGTGCGAAAACTGGAAGATCGTCGGTACTTCCATGAGCGCGGCGAGCCGGATGGCGGGCTTGCAATAGTCGCTGAAGATAAGGAAAGTGCCACAGGCCCCTCGGGTGAGTCTCGTCAACGAGATTCCGTTTGCGGCGGCGGCCATCGCATGCTCCCGAATTCCGTAATAGATGTTTCGTCCGCTGGGGTTTTTCGACTGCATTCCGGTCTCACCCTTCATGCTCGTAAAAACATTCTCCGTAAGGTCGGCGCTTCCGCTCAGCAGGGTGGGGCATACCGCCCCGACCGCCGCGATGGACGCTTGATTTGCCTTTCGAGTTGCCATGGTTTCTTGGGGCACAGAAATCTTGAGTTCCCCTACGGCAAGCGAGCCGGAAAGCAAGGTTCGAATCTCTGCGGCTTCTTGCGGATAGCTCTTCGCATATTCATCCAAAAGTTGATCCCAGTTGGAGTTCAGTTCTTGCCCTTTCGAACGTGCATCGAGGTCATTCGCCGCTTCTTGCGGCCAATAAAACTCTTCGGAAGGGAGACCCAGGTTCGCTTTCGTAAGCGCAATTTCATCTTGGCCAAGGGGGGAACCGTGGACACCGCTGGTGTTTGCCTTGTTAGGGCTTCCGTACCCAATGGTGGTATGGGCGCAGATAATGCTCGGGCGATCTACAACGAGCTTCGCGGCTTGGAGAGCTTGGTCGACTGCCTCCACGTCCATTCCATCGATCGATTGCACATGCCAGCCAAGCGCCTCAAACTTTTTCGGTACGTCTTCTGAATAGGCGAGGCTTGTAGGACCGTCGATTGTGATCTTGTTGTCATCGTAGAGCCAAATCAGCTTGCCGAGACCCTGGTGACCCGCCAAAGAGGAGGCCTCTTGAGCCACGCCCTCCATCAGGTCGCCATCTCCACAGATGACGTACGTATAATAGTCAAAAAGATTGAACCCCGGGCGGTTGTACCGGGCCGCCAAGAACCTTTCGGCCATGGCCATACCAACACTGGTGGCCACGCCTTGGCCCAACGGACCGGTGGCCATTTCTACGCCAGGTGTGAGGTGATTCTCGGGGTGACCTGGGGTCTTGCTTCCCCACTGCCGGAAATTCTTGAGTTCCTCGAGGGACAAATCGTAGCCGGTGGCAAAGAGGAGCGAGTAAAGAAGCATCGACCCGTGCCCAGCGCTCAGTACGAATCGGTCTCTATTTGCCCACGAAGGGTTTGCGGGATTGTGGCGAAGATGCCTTTTCCAAATCGCATAGGCCATGGGCATCGCGCCCAAAGGCATGCCGGGGTGGCCGGAATTTGCTCGTTGGACCGCATCGATGCAGAGTCCGCGAAGGGCATTGATGCTAAGCATGTCGACAGAAAGGGAAACTGCGCTCACGCAAAAAAGGGTACCCCGCAAACCTTCCTGTTCCCTTTCCCGTCCTAGGGTACTGTAATGTCAATGCGCCGCCACCTTTCTTGGGTCCTTTTTGCCTGTCTGAGTTCCGTAGCTCCTGCGCAATGGAGCGTAAATTCTCTTTCTCAGATTCAATGGGGCGGAAAACCGTACGCGCCCGTGGGCCTGCGCATCCCCGGCACTCTCGCCCGTATCCAGCAAGCGAAAGACGCAGGAATTCTTGATGTGGTTGTCGATGTCCCGCGCGATGGGCGGCAATGGAAGGAGATCCTAGAAGCGCTCGAGGCGAGCGAGATGCGCTACATCTTGAGCATCGACGCGATGGCTCCCTTGGCCACCGGCTATGTCGTGGAACCGGAGGGATATCGGGTCGCCAATATCACGAGCGCAAAGTCTTTGAATGTCGCCATTCCTGGGTGCGAATCCGCCTTCGCGATGTTTGTGAGTCAGCGAGACGGCTCGCTCACCGAGGGTCGACCCGTAAACGTTCGAAACGGCTCTCTATTCGATACTTTCAATTCCGGGACGACACTTGAGCACGTCCTGCTTCTCTACCCGCGCCTCCAAGGGCAAGCCGGATTAGACCTTTGGGAGCAATTCGATCAAGTTCGAGACTCCTTTATCCGAACCCTGAGCCAGCACAAATTGGGTCCGGGCTGTCGCGGGATTCTCAATCCCGTGGGACATATGACAACTTTCCCCACTATGGACAGTCAGGTGGTGCCCACATCCCGACTTTTCCAATTAGAATTCGAGGCTTTCTTGCGGACGAAGTACACCAGCCCTCTCACCTGCTTGAGGGCATGGCAGATTCGCTCCCCAGATTTCGAAAACTTCGAGATTTTGTCCCGCCTCGTCCCTCTTTGGTCCAAAGTCAGAGGAGTGAGTAAGTTTCTCGATCCGGTCACGAACAAACTCTACGACACCGACAACAAGCGAAGCACGGCTTGGAGAGACATCAACTCGTTTATCTATGAGAGCGCAAAGTCGCGGTACAGCAAATTCGTGAGTTCGATCCAGTCGACCTGGAACGTCCCTGTGTACCAAGATTGGCATGGCTGGGGCGGTGTCTACGCCGAGTCTCGTTCTGAGCTCCAGGGAGTGAGCGTGAACCTGGACGCCACGATTCGCCCTCAGAACCTCGATTCGATGGCAGGGGCCGTGAGCACGGTTTCGAGTTGGGGACGACCCGGTCTCAGCCTTGCCGGGAAAGTGACCTTTCCGGATGGCGCAGACCTCTCCGCCATCGTGGAGGATGTCCAGTCTCTCGGGTCGCAGGCATGCTATTTCGCCACTTCAGACCCCGTCGCAGTCGCCCAGATTGCTCTCTTGAGCAAAGGAGCCGCATCGAAAGCCGCCCCCGTGGGGATTCGCCCTGTTTTCTACCCGGACGCTTTTCGAAATCCTGGCGTAGTCTCACGTATTGGGGCCGGTCGGTGGTGGTTACCGGGCAGTGCCAACGGCGAGCGCGTCGATCTTGGAAGTAGCTATGGATGCTACCGATACGACGGGAACGAGGCCTATTTCCTGCTCTGGCGAACCGCCGACACGAAAAGGGTGAAGCTTCGATCTTCTAGTCCCAAGACTTTGATTGTTCAAAGCCTCGATGGAGCCCAGGTGGATGTCCGCGTTTCGAAGAACGCCGTCGAATTTGAATTAGGTTCGACGCCGGTGAAGATTCTTGGGTCAGAGGAGCCCCCGGCCCCGGAGGATTCTTTTGCCGAAGCGTCGAACAACCTCGGGGCCTTTTTCGCCGCGCACACAAATTCCATCCCCAATGCCGACTCAGAGGCGTTGCTCCTTCGAGACTTGCTTTCGGAATACTCGCGGTCTCCCGGATTTTCGGTGACGGAAATGCATAATATGCTCCGCCGAATCGCGATAGGGACTTCTAAGTTCCTGTGGATCGAGGCAGAGACCCCGAAAGTGAATTTCTTCAGCGACTCGGTGGGTTGGCGCGGAGCGAGCAGCGGTGGCGTACTTCGATTGAAGTCGAGAATCCCCTCGGACGTTGCCCCTATCCAAGCCACCTACACGATCAATCCGCGGCTTGCCGCCACGCACGAGTTTTGGATTGCGGCGCAGATCCCGGCGGACCTTCGCCAAACCCTGTCTCTCCAGGTGGGAGATCGGACTTTCCGAATTGAAGAAGCACCGGTGAGTCCCTACGGCACCGGGTTTGCTTGGTACCGGTTGGGAACAGCGGAGCTTCTCCCCGGAGAAATCCTCATGGAGCTTTTCGTGGATACAGATCGGCATGCCGATATGCTGATCGATGCCATCATGATCGCCCCTGGCAGTTTCCGGCCCAATGGACCGAATGTTCCGATCATCGCCCCCGATCCTGGGGCAAAGAAGCCTTAAACCGCGAGCGGTTGGATCAGCGGTTGCACACGTCGGAACGCCTCGACGACGGTCGGATCAAATTGCGTTCCGGCGTTTGCCATCAATTCTTCCATCGCCTCTTCTTCGGTGAGCGGTTCTCTCCACCCCGACTCCGAGACCATTTGATCGAATGCTTCGGCGACGCAGATGATTCGCGCGCCGAGCGGGATTTCGTCGCGTGCGAGTCCCTCGGGATAGCCCTGTCCATCGTATCGCTCGTGGTGATGGCGAATCATCTTCATGGAATCTTGCATCCACTCTAGGTGTGAGAGCATCTCTTCAGCGAGGCACACGTGTTCCTTAATCTCGGCAAACTCCTCATCGGTGAGGCTGCCCATTTTGCCCATGATGCTCGCATCCACCTCAAGCTTTCCAATATCGTGGAGGGAGGCCGCACGGCGCACCTGAATGAGATAATCAATCTCTTTTCCAAGCTCAAACGCGGTGGCGACGCTATAGACTGCGACCCGCTCGGCATGGCCCGCTTCTCCGGGAACATGCAAGTCGAGAGACTCGAGCAGGGCCCTCATAGCATCTTGGTGGCCGTCGTATGCAAATTTTGAGAGGTCCATTTTCTTGGTCGCGAGTGAATCCTTTTACAACGGTGTCCCGTATTGATCCATAGTATGTACCCGCCTGCGCCTCCTGTGAAGCCATCGAGCAACAAGGCCGTCAAGATTTTGATCGTCGTGCTCATTTTTGTTGTCGCTCCCTGTGTTGGTCTTGGATTCTTCATGTTCAAGATTGGGCAGCAGGCGATTCAAGTCGTGACGAAAACGCTCGGGCCATCGATGAGCTGCGCGGCGAACTTCCAATACGCTCGCGATGCCACGATCGAGTACGCGAAGGCGAACGGCGACAAGCTTCCGAGCGCCGCCAACTGGCAGGCTGAGATTGAGCCTTACTACCGAAAACTGGCGAACAATATCCCTGCGGAAATTAAGAAGGCAGAGCAGATTGGACTGAAATACACTCCATTCGAAAAGGGCGGAGAGTGGAAGTGCTCCGGCGGCTCCGGACCTGGAACTGGAATCTCGTTTAACAAGGACCTCGCAGGCAAGATTCTTTCCTCACTGAAGGAACCAGAGAAGACGGTGATGTTCTTCGAAGTCGAGAAACCCGGAAAGAACCTGAGTACGAAGTACGAGATTTTGCCGGGCTCAAAGGCCCAAGAGATCTTTGGTGGCGAGCGACGAAACTGGATCAAGGTTCACGTGGTTGGCGGTGATCCTCTGAAGGAAGTGGACGCTTCTTTCGAGTCGAGCACGAAGTCCGGAACGAAGTTCCAAGTATCTCCTGACGGAGAAAAGTAAACCTAACGGGAATTCTAGACGTATAATGGAGTCTGTACCATGAACCCTGGAATTCCCTTAGCCTTTTTTGGTGGCGTGCAAGAGTGGTTACTCGTCTTACTTGCGCTGCTGCTTTTGTTCGGGTCAACGAAGATTCCAGCCCTGATGAGAGGGATCGGTCGCGGGTACGGCGAACTCCACACGGGCCTGAAAGAAGGGCGATCGCCTGATAAGGAATCAAACAAAGAATGAACCTACCTTACGCATTTTTCGGGGGCGGCCAAGAGTGGCTTATCGTTCTCCTCGTCATCTTGGTCTTGTTCGGTGGATCGAAGATTCCCCAACTCATGCGCGGCGTGGGCCGTGGCATGGGTGAGTTGCAAAAAGGGCTCGATGAGGGCAAAAAGATGATGGCAGATGCCTCACGCATGCCCGACGACACGACGCCTACGGCACTCCCTGCCGACGCCGAAAAGAAGTAAGTACACCTTTCGGGTACAATCGGCCTCAAGAAAAAGACGTTCTCTCTGAAGACAGTCGGTAGCGTGCAAACGCCTTAAGTGTCCCCTCGTTGGGATGGCCGACCGAGGGGGTGATCGGAAATTGTCAAATTGAACCAAGGCTTCGTGCCTCTGGAGCTTCCTTGCCAGCTTCCCGCATCCATCTCGTTTAGAGAAGGAGGGAGGCTTTTTCATTTGAAACCAACAAGGAGGTAACCGAATGGCAACAGCAGAACAAACACGCAAGAAGCCGTATCCCGTCGCGAAACAAAGCAACGTGGAGAACGCAACGAATTGGTATGGAAAGTCTGCGGGCGTAATCTTCACCGATTATCGCGGTCTGGGTGTGAAGGAGATGCAAACTCTCCGAAGCAGCCTCAGCGCGAAGGGCGGCGAGATTCACGTCATCAAGAACACCCTCTTCCGAAGAGCCGCCGGCGACGCCGTCGTCGACTCGCTCCCTGCAGAACTGCACAATGGCCCCACCGCGATCGCGTTCATTTATGAAAACGAGAGCGAGTGCGCGAAGGTACTTACCGACTTTGCCGTGAGCTCGAAGAAGCTCAAGGTCAAGGGCGGATACTTCGGCGGAAAGGCATTTAGTGCAAAGCAGGTCGAATCTCTGGCCAAACTGCCACCACGCGATGTGCTCATCGCGCAAGTCATCGGTGCAATCGCCGCTCCCCTCAGCCAGCTGGTGGGTGTGGTCGAAGCTCTGTATGCCGACCCAATCCGAACGATTGGCGCCGTCGCAGACAAGAAGGCAGAAGAAGGCAACTAACCACACATATTTTGATCCCGCAAGGGACCTGACAAACGAAAAACCCTATCGACAAGTTTAGGAGAACAAATTCTAATGGCAACTACAGTTGAAAAGATCGTTGATCAAATTAGCGGCATGACCGCAATCGAGCTTTCCGAGCTCAAGACCGCGCTTGAGGAGAAGTTTGGCGTAACCGCTGCTGCTCCTATGATGGGCATGCCCATGATGATGGGTGGCGGAGAAGCCGCTCCTGCAGCCGAAGAGAAGACCGAGTTTGATGTCGTTCTCACTGCCGCTGGCGACAACAAGGTTGGCGTCATCAAGGCTGTCCGAGAAATCACCGGCCTCGGCCTGAAGGAAGCTAAGGACCTCGTTGACACGGCTCCACAACCAGTGAAGCAAGCTGTGAGCAAGGACGAAGCCGACAAGCTCAAGAAGACGATCGAAGAAGCTGGCGGAAAGGTCGAACTTAAGTAACGACTCCCCACTTCATCAAAAATCCCCTGAACCTTTCCAGGCTCAGGGGATTTTTTTGTCACCGCGGTGGGGGAGGCCCGTCGGTCGCGGGTCCTTCGCGCCCCTCATTCTCTTCGTACCCCTTCTTGG
>CAZBXR010000024.1:0-31084 GCA_964496145.1 uncultured Chthonomonas sp.
CTTCTGCTCGTGTCGCTTGTTGGATGCGGAGGTTCGGGGGGCACAGGAACTCCCCGATCCCATGACGGATTGGAGTGACTATCTTAACGTGGCTACTTTAATCGCCACCAATTCCACTGCCATGAGTGGAGCCCGGAGCGGCCGAATGACGGGATGGTCGACCGGAGGCTACTCGGTTTCCAAGGAAACCGGGCTCAACCTCATCCCCGGGAAAAAATACGTTCTGAGCGCTTTCATCCGAGGCGATGAAACAGGAGGCTCGGTCGGATTTGATATCGGCAACTATGGAGGCCAGGCGTGGTACGTTGACGGCCAGTACGACGCTTTGTGCATAAGACAAAGGGGCGCATGCAGCCACGAGGGTGATGATAAATAGGTTCTTTTTCATGTGTTTCCTCTACTTTTGACCTGGCGGCCTCTACGGCGGGCCGCATGTCTGAGTGGAGTATTGAAGAGGAGGCATTACAAAGCCATTACATGTTCATGCGGGGGGTGTAATGGCCGTGTAATGCCTTCCGGAGGAGAATGTCGGCATGGCCCGACGTCTGCTACTTTTTCTTCTGCTCGTGTCGCTTGTTGGATGCGGAGGTTCGGGGGGCACAGGAACTCCCCCTGCCTCGGCGGTCACGGCGGACGCCGTGGCTCTGAGGGGGCTTGAGTCTGCGATGCAGCCTTTTATGTCCGAACAAGGGGCCGCGCGGGTCTCTCGAGCGGCGGCGATCATGCGAGCGACGCCGGGATTCGCGGATGTGACCGATGACGGGGCGGGGACCGCGACGGCTACGCTCCCCAGTGGTGCCGTGTTCATGGTGGTCGACAACCGCCGTGAATCCACGGTAAGCCCGGTCGTTTTGCCTGCAAGAACCCGAACGGGCGTAGAGGGCGAGGTGCCGCAATCGGGCCTGGCAGTTGTCATCAACGGATTTTCGAACGATCCTCGGCACGTTTCGAAGTCTCAAGAGGTGGCAGACAGTCTGCTCGCGGCGGGCTATAAGCTGGTGGGGAACAAGGTGCTAAAGGGGACGGTCGAGGACTATCTCACGTTGTATCCCGCCGGTGAACTGGCCTTTTTCTATGTGGATAGCCATGGAAGTAAGAGACCCCGGCCCGCCACTTCGATCGTGAACTACGCCCTCGCCACCACCACCCCAGTCGATTTTGACAATGTCCCCGCTATCTACGAGAACCTGGTGGCGAGGAAGGAATTGGCGTACTCCATGCACTTTCTCCCCGACAAGAACGGCAACGAGAAGATGGGCTACCACTTTAATATCTTGAGCCCATTTTTGGAGACCCGGGTTCGAATGGCGAAGCATAGCATGGCTTGGGCGAACACCTGCCATTCCCAGGCGGGGATGGAGGCCTTCCGCAATGCGGGAGCGGGGCTGTATCTAGGGTGGACCGACCCGGTTTCGGATGAAGGGGCCAACGCGGCGGTCCTCGGGTTTTTGCAGTTTGCGGCAAGTCTTGGCGATCCGGCGCTCGATTGGGAGAAGACGAAGGCAAAGATGCAGGCGAGCAACCTGCTTTGGGATATCTCGTACGGCACCGAAGAGGCAGCGGCCAAGTTGATTCTGACTCCTGGGGCACTGGCGAGTGCCTACTTCTTGCCCTCGATTCAGGGGGCAAAGTTCGGGCCGGATGGCAAGACTCTTGAACTTGAAGGAGCCTTTGGCTCGACCCCGGGAGAGGTTCTGGATGTGACCGGCGAGGCCGCACCTTTGGATGTGGTGACCTGGTCGCCTACCAAGGTCGCCGTGACCTACAAACCGGGCGTTCGAAAACTGAGAGCAAAGGTGCGCACGGTGCGCGGCAATGACTTTAGCCTGGGGGTTTGGACTCTCGAAGGTCCGAACGGCGGTCCGTTCACCGTGGCGAGTTCGTTCGAGATTTTGCTTTCAGAATTCTTGGGAGGGCCGGCTCAAACGATTTTCAATGGCTTGACGCTGGGGGCGGGACAGTACGGGCCGATTTCGTTCATCGAGCCAGCGGCAAAGATGGATAGCCGGGCTCTTCAGACCCGGTTTTTGGGCACGAGCGGCAATGGAAAGATGGGGCCGCTCTGGATCGTTTCCCCCTCGGGCAAACGCTCGCAGGTGTATACCGGAATGGAGTTCTGGAACTCGTTTTATCACCTCGTGTCGATTGAGGGGTTCCGGTAAGCCCTGGAAAGGTTTTTTCACCGCCGTGAGGCGATTAGACGCCCTATTCGCCTCAGGTTTTGAGGCGAATAGGAGGTTTGTCGCTCAAATATGCTTGCTAAAAGCGTTCACCTGTCGCTTTCAAGTCTTTTGTTCTGTGCCGCTTGTAGCCAGCGATCAACCTTGACAGTTGGCCCACTTCGAGCCTGTCCGTTTCATTTCTCGCCATGCTTCAACATGGCGCTGGAGTTGGGGATGATTACATGCGTCTTCAATCATCGCTTCGCGATCCTTCGGATCGTAGGGGATAGGTCTCAGTCCAAGGTACTTGAGCCAAAGCGTGGCAAGAAGAGAATCTTCCGCCCCGAAGGCTTCGACATCGTGTTGCAATATAAATCCAAACAGGTCAAGGTCGGTTTCATCCTTGACAAGTTTCCCAAGATCGAAAGGCCGTTTCCGAGGAGTCTCGAGCATTGATGGGTATTCGTAAGCGAAGCGAGTATGGTTAGCAGAAATCTGATCGGCGGATATTGGGACAAACTCGGTGTCCTCAAAAACAGAGCTATAGTCGTCAAATCTTCGTTCGCTAGGCGCAATTCTAGCCACGGTAAGATAGTTTTCCTGGAAAATCCCTTGGTTCGCGAATCCAGTCCTCTGGATGCTTGAGAAAATTCCCTCTATCTCGGGAATGAGCACATCCGTGGCAACGTCGTCGAAGTGGACATAATTGCTAGTGTCAATGTAAATGTTTACCGATGTGAATGCCGAGTTTCCCGGTAGGAGCATGCAAGATTCTAAGAACGACGGAATATCGAAGTATTGCCGGCCGACCTCATCGGCCAAGTATAGCTTGCCAATCGTAACGTAAGAGGTGGCTCCCAATACATGTACTAGTTGAGGCGAAAATGGGATGAAGCATTCATTTGTTGAAATCCAATGATGCTGAGAATAATGATGATCTTCATCCCCGTCAATTTGTCGGATTTTTCTCTCCTCAAGTGGGTGCATGATTGGGCTGAAGAGTGCCTGCTCAGGCCCTTCAGGGCCGCAAACTAGCGCCCAAGCAAGAAAAGATAAGTAGACATCCTCCGCTAGTTCTTGTCCAAAAGGTAGAGAAATTGTTGAGAGTCCATAACGCTGAATGTTGATGGGAAGCTGGCCAGCGAGATCGTCGACAATTAAATTTGGACACTTAAACTCATGCGAAAACGACCACTTAAAGTGGACGCCAGATAATATGTCATTGAGTGAACTCGGCGCTTCGATTTGAAACCCATTGCATACTAACCGGGGACTGGCCTGGAAAGACCATGACACTTGGAGCTGTTCATCTAGATGCAGAGGAGACCATTCCGGACCGCGCTCAGTTTGGGTTGGCGAGAACACGTAACGCTGGGCAAGCTCAAGCTTTTGGTCATGGTGCCAGGCCCGGCGTATGACACTCGGATTACTTAAGCAATACCAATCCGTTGACGAGTGTGTTGGGCCCTTTTTGTTCACCGTACCGATTTTTAGTGTCTCGACCGCTTGCTCAGTCAAAAGTACTTCAATCGTCGTTCCAATGTAGCGGGACTCGCATCTGTGGATCTCAATCTCTTGCTCATGGAACGATACTGAGCAGGTGTATCCACGGTCACTGTTGTCATGGACATGTCTGGTCGTGAGCGTAAACGACGGCCCAAGGAGAAAGATTGCGAACGCGCCGATTCCAAACCGCCCCGTGCGCGGAATGGTAGAGTGCCCCTCTGCATCCGTAAACTCCTTTGCCCAAGCCGAGCTGTTTCTAAACGAGGCCCCCGCACGTAAGAAGTAGTTCTGGATCGTGTCTGCGGTCATCCCGATTCCACGATCCTGAATTCGCAGGATCCATTGGCCGTCGTCTTGCTGGGTGAAATCGACCATCACATCTGCCTCAAGGTCAGGGAGATCTAGAGACTCCTTCTTCACGCCGCGAGCCTCGCACCAGGCATCCAATTCTCGAACGGCATCGACGGAATTTTGAATCAATTCTCTCACGCCAACGCTTGGCTCTTTTCCATAGAGTGGCTCGACAAGGAGGCTAAGCAAGTTTGGGTCCGAACTGAAGCCAGTGCGTTCGGGGACATAAGGCAGGTTGCTGCGAAAACCCGGAGTGTTGAGATTGGAGTGCACCCTGCGGATCGCTAGATTCAACGCATCGAGGCCCTCTCGCGTGTACCTGCCGTAGGCCTCATCAAGGACGGCGGTCGAGTGGTCGATCTCCGATTGGATTCCCGCGAGAAGATCCTGTAGCTGGAGATAGAGCGTACGGGGTATGTCATCGGTTACGATCACTCTCCATCCTCGCGGGTCCTTGGACGGGCCAAATTTCTTCACCGCTTTGTGCTTTTGCCATTCTTGGACCGAGATTGGGCTCTGGGGATCTCGAAGTTGGAGCAGGACAGCAGGCGCGCGTGACCCATCGATCTGAAGGTAGTCCGCCACTCGCAGGAGGGCCATTGGATACAGCACAGCTGTCCTCATTGGGCGGGGGTCAGATGAGTACTGGGGGTGTTGATCCAAGTAAGCCTGACAGACCCGTAGTGACGTTCCGTGAGACCGTGCCACCAACCCGATGAGGTCGGCGAAGTCGTGCAAATCATGATTCTTGTTAACGCCAAAGGCGGGGAACTCGCCAGGGGGTATTCCTGGAAGCCAGTACACGGCGATCTCGTGAGCCAACCGGGCGTGATGCCGGCGTATGAATTCTCCGACGATCAGGTGGTGGTTCTCGGTCCACTCGCCAACAACCTTCGGGAGGCCTTCAAACTTCCAAGTGAGAGCCGCTTCGGGGCCGACAATGTTCACCAATTGGCGATCGCTGAATCGCCTGGCCTCTCGTACATAGTCTTGCCAGAGCTCCGGCCAAGGACGGTCTGCCCGGTGGCCTTCGTGATCCTTGTCAAACCACGCAATTGGCTTGAATCGAGTGTCGTCGGAGACTAACTCCAAAAACCCCGCTGGGCGGAGGTGCATCGCAAAATCGTGGAGGATGGTTGCGCCGATGATAACAACCGCATCGGCATCGCAGAGCAATCGAGGATCAGACTCGCCTGTGCTCTTGGTCCAAACATCTTCCGGGACAAGGTCTACTTGACTCTGCAGAACCCGGTTAATGTGATCGATCCCGTGATCTGTGTAATAGGGAAAAAATGGTAACTTGTTGTCTGACAGAATCTTGCTGGCGGTGTCCGCAAAAGTCCAAATATGACTTTGAAGGGTGCTACCTTCAAGGAGTTGCTTAAGCTTATTCGGGAACGTTATGCTTGCCATCTGGGATACGCCTGACTTGGTTATATCTCAAAAGCTGCGATCCTGTGATAGTAGTCTGCGATCTTAACTGTCGTCACTTCCCCCAGAAAACGCACCTCAGGGCCCAACCAAGTAAACTGCCGCCAACCCATGCTTTCAGCGGTTGCCTCTATTTTGAGTACGTTCCTTGTTTCAGCCCCGCCCGCGGTGCAACCCATCCACGGCGTGTGGGTCACCAACGTAGCCTCCCCTTCGATGAACTCGCCCGAAGAGGTGCGCAAGACCCTCGAGATCTGCAAGCAAAACGGAGTCAATGCCGTCTTTGTCGTGGTGTGGAACAGCGGAATGACCACCTACCCCAGCGAGGTATTGAACAAGTACATCGGCGTGAAACAAGACCCCCGATACAAGGGTTTTGACCCCCTCGCCGAATTCATCCGTCAAGGAAAAGATGCAGGGATCGCGGTCCACGCCTGGTTCGAATACGGATTCTCCTACCGATACGGAACCTCGCCCAATCGGTGGTCGGAGAAATACCCGCAGTGGGTCGGCAAGGATCGGGAAGGCAAGGCGCTCAGCAAGAACGGATTCGCGTGGTGGAACGCCCTCGACCCCGGTCCGCAAGAGCTGATCAAGGAACTCTATCTTGAGGTGGTCAAGAAATACGATGTGGCAGGTGTGCAGGGCGACGACCGACTCCCCGCGATGCCCTCGGAGGGAGGTTATGACGCGGCCACCCTCGCCGCGTTTCGAAAAGAGACCGGCAACCAGGGAACCCCTCGACCCAAGGACCGAAAATGGGTGCAGTGGCGGAGCGATCGGCTGAGCGCTTTTGGCAAAGACCTCTACACGGCGGTGAAAAAGGTGCGCCCCGATTGCCTGGTGAGTTGGGCACCCAGCGTATACCCGTGGAGCATGCAGGAATATCTGCAAGACTGGCCGGCGTGGCTTCGCGGCGGCTATGCCGATTTTGTGATGCCCCAGGTGTATCGCTATAGCTATAGCGACTACGAACAGACCCTGAAGCAACTTCGATCTCAGGTGAGCGATGCGGGCGTCAAGCGGGTTTTCCCGGGGCTGCTGACCGCGCTGGGCGATGGATATCGCATGGACGAAGACCTCTTGCAGGAGAAACGGAAGCTGAACACGAAGATGGGCTTCGAAGGCGAATGCCTGTTCTACTTCGAATCATTGCGGAAGAAAGACTAAGACCTCTCGGCTCGCCGAGCCGAGAGGTCTCGATCGGGGTTTACTTTTCCCAACCCTCGATCTCGTGGATGAGATAGTCCACGTCCATGAACGGGTCACCCCCGGACTTCTTCCAGCGCAGGCGGCCCTTGTCGTCGATGAGAATGGTGGAGTGGAGTTCCATCTCTTCAAAGTCATCGTAGCTGGCGTATCGGCGCGCGTTGGCATGTTTGACATCGGTCAGGAGCTTGATGCCAAAGGGTTTGAGCTTCAGAGAATCTTTGTTCGATTGTGGGGTGGCGGCGCTGACTCCTAGAACCACCGTGTTGAGGTCGCTAAAGTCGCTCAGCCGATCGTTGATCTTCCCAAGCTGCTCGACACAATGCACGCATTGGTCAGAAAGATAGAACACGAGAAGGATGTTCTTGCCACGGAAGTCTGTGAGCCGAACCCGCTTCCCATTGGTATCCACGCAATCGAGCTCAGGGGCGGCAAATGGCTGCCAGTTGCTCGGGCCGAATCTCTCTAATGAGCTGGGATCGTAGGGCCGCTCGGGTCGAAGAGTTTCACCTTTTGGGGTCGCGGGCAGGTTGAGCGCAAGGACCTCTTTCATCAATTTGAGATTGGGCTCAGCGCCACTCCACACCGCCAAGAATCGGCTGGCATATTGGGTTGCCTTGTCCCTGTCTCCGCGCGCGACGTAGGCCTTGGCTAGTCCGGCTAGACTCCACGCGTCATTCTTTACGTAGCTCAATGACTGCTCATAGGCCTCGATGGCGCTGCGAGTATCGCCTCCTTCCAGATACGCGTCCCCGACCAACCGCACGGCGGGCCATGGATCCGAGGGAGGATCGTTGGAATACATCCCTTTTTCTCGATTCGCGCGCTCCTTCTCGACAAGATCAAGCAGCACACGAAATCCTTCTAGGCGTTTGCCCTCTGCCATCAGCACCTTTGCTTCGGCGACTTTCAGGCTGCTTGGCATGTAGGCTTCAAACTCCTTGCGAATTTTGTCGGCTTGGTCCGGCGTCTTGGCGATCTCGGCCGAGATCATCTTTTCTGCCTGGCCCTTGAGCAGAGCCAGACCCTCTCGGGCCTTTTCCTTTTGTCCGAGTTCGGCTTGAGCGATGATCTGGGCGACCTGTTTGAAGAGCACGTAATGCTCAGTCTGCAGGTTCGGCCACGTCTTCTCATCAAGAATCTTTTCCCACATCTCGAACTTGATCAGCGCACGGACTAAGGGCATAAAAGTGGGATACGTGGCCATCAGGGTGCCTGGATCTTTGGGGGCGTTGATAATGTCCCGACTGCCGCGAATGCTGGCTTCGGGGCGGCCCAACTGTTCTTGAATATAGGAAAGGTAGTCGCGATTGTGCGGATAGTTCCAACTCTCGAATGGAAGCGCGAGGCGATTCGTCATATGACGCAATTCGGTTCGAGTGGCGCTATCCATCGCTATCGCAGCCTCGTGCCACATGCCCATGCCGGAATAGATGTGACCCGGCATGTGGAGAGCATGCCCAGACTCCGGCGCGATCTTGCCATAGACCTCACAACTTGCCAAGGCCTGATCTCCATTTTCGCCGTCCCAATTATGAGTTCGGGCGTGGTGGGCTCCTGGGTGCTCGGGGTTCACGGCCAATACTTGCTGGATAAGAAATTCGTTGGCGAGTGCGCTCCCTTGCCCCATGTTGTAAAAAGCGAGCTGGCTCTTCGCCTCGATATCATTCGGGAAGCGAATGCAGATGTCTTGAAGCTTGGCGGCCAAGGTCTTTGCGGCTGTTTCCCCAGGTTGCGAAAAGCCGGCGTCCCACGCCTCGATGTACATTCGTTCTTGCTCGGTGACCGTGTCTTTTCGCTTGACGGCCTTCTTCAAGAACTGCCGAAAGCGATCTAGTTGAGGGTCTTGGGGGTTACCGATGGTGAAAAACTGAAGTCCACAACGCGCCAACCCAAAATAGACCATGGCATTGTCAGGATCGAGCTTGAGGCACCAGCGAAACGACCGCTCGGCCTCTTCGAACCAAAAGTTGTGGAGGAGCACGTTGCCTTGGTCGTACCAAGACTGCATCTCGGGGTTCTTTGTCGAAATGGGGAAGGGAGCTTTGCCAATTCCCTCGAACTTCCAAGGCTTGGTGCGAAGCCCTGAGTCAAACGCGGGTCCAAGGTGGGAGTGTCCGAACTCAGATTTAGGTTGTGAAAGTCCCGAACAAACGAGACACAAGGCGGCAGCTACGACAAGGGGCCTGAACATAGTTTGATCAGGTTAGCACTAAAGCCTTGAACAGAAAACAGGAGGGTTTTTATCTCGGGTGTTCAAGGGCTGGGAGGTTGACTCTCGGGCGTGCCTGATCCTTCGGCTCGTGTCCTCCTGATGGGCTTCGAAGGCGAATGCCTCTTCTACTTCGAGTCGTTGCGGAAGAAAGACTAAGACCCCTCTTGGAGGCGAGGAACTTCGGGTATCTCTAAGAAACTGTGGAGCAGGATCAAGCCCGGATAAGGATTGAGTTGCTAGGGAAGGGCTCGGCGAAACGGGCTCCCCTCCAGAGTCCCCTCTTGACCTTTCTGGCCACGGAACATCCGCGGAGGGTGAGCCGGGATGAGATTTTGGCGGCCTTGTATCCGGATTCGGAACCGGCGGCGGGTCGAAATCGCCTGCGCGTGGGGCTCACCCGGCTCCGAGGTTCGATTCCGCTACGCGAAGTCGAGGAAACCGTGGCCCTTGATCCCGCTCGGGTCAGTGTGGACCTTTGCGAACTGAAAGATCAACTGCGAGATCTTGCCTTTGAGCCCTCTGCCGAGATGGAGATTGAAGCTCTAAAGGCGTTGTTACCGAGCCTCTCCGAAGTCCTGTTTGTCCAGGCGACTGAAGACTGGAGGTTGCGCGCGCAGGCGGATTGGAGCCAATCGGCCTCGGCCGCGCTGGACCGCCTTGGAAACTTGGCCGAAGAGGCCTTGGACAGCGCCACCGCCGCCGCCTCGGCACAGGCCATGCTGAACCATTTTCCTTTCCAGGTTCAACCCTGGGAGCGATACCTGCGCGCGATGGCGAGAATGGGCTTATCGGCAGAGGCGGAGCGCAAACTCGCGGTGGCTCGAAAGCAGGCAAAGGCGGAGGGTTGGCCGTGGCCCGAAGAACTCGAACAATGGGTCATGGAGGGGGAGTATCAGGATGGCTTAGGTCCCGAATTGTCCTCGGCAGAAAACCTTGCTCTCGAACGGTTCTTTCGCCGGACGATGCTGTCGCAACCAGAGCTTGCGGTAGAGATTTTGGGCAGCACGAGCTTTCGCCCCGAGGTGCTTCGCGCCCCAAAAGCGGTTTTGCCCCTTTTGCGAGAGGCTTTGAATCTCCCCGTGGGGCACTGCGAGGCTCGTGAAAGGATTCAAGTCAGGGTGATCACCGCCCTGAGCATCATGGAGGAGACCGCAGAGGTCCTGAAAGCGGCCGAGGAGTTTTTGTCTCTTCCCATTGCCCCGGCGCGGCGCAGAATTACGCTCCTTTCGAAATCGTTTGCGCATGCAACGCTGTGCGATCTTGATGCGGCCATGGGGGCGATCGAGGAGGCGATGACCCTCACCTCGGGGCCCACCGCCGAGAGTGACCTCTTCGAGTGTCGAGCCCAGCGCGCCACTTTTCTCATGTTTGGCGGGAAACTGGAGCAGGCAGAGGCGGAGCTCCGCGAGGTTGTCAGCTTCTTTGAGTCGCACCCGGTGGATGGGGCCGAAACCGATGTGCTTGCCATTCGCGGGAATCTGGGATTGAACCTCTTGCACCAGGGCCGAATCGACGAGGCGACCCACATTCTGCTCCATGTCGTGGATACCAGCCGCGCCATGCGCCAGGACAATCTGCTCGGGCTTTTCGCTCCGGTTCTCGGTCTTGCCCTTGCCGAGCGCGAGGGAGGGATCCCCCCTTGTCTCGGCGAAGGGCTTCGGGCGGCCTATCGAACCAGCGCGACCCGAGCGGTCACCGCCGCGAGCTATGTGGGGCGTGCCCTCATGGCCTCTCAAGCAGAATTGGACGGGGGCGTTTTGCGGGAGGCCTACGGGCATCGGCTTGGGTTGGATCGACCCCTGAACTGGCTTGAACAGGCGACTTTTCAGCCGGTGCTCGCCGATCCCCCGGCCATCAAACGCCCTCTCCTCGACTTTGTTCGAGCGACTCTCCGCCGAATCGCGAAGCTCTCGTAAAACGACCCCAAGCCTTCGCCTATCGCGCTCGAGAAACCTTGAAGAGTGAACCGCTTTGCAGGGATAGAGTCGCCACTCAAGGTGGAATCCATAGGCCACAAATTCCCGTAGGACTTGTCTATATGTCTTTGCATCCCGAAGAGGGGATCTACGAGCAGGTCCCGCCTCCCGTCGACGCCGTGCGGCTTCGCTTTCTAACGTTGTTCGCCATGCACTATCGAGCCCGGATGGAGCTCAGCAATGTCAGAGGAGAGGAGGAACCAGGAGATGAAGAATTAGCGACTGATATCGGGGCATGGGCAGAACTTCTACAACCCGAAATCGCGGACTGGGAGAGGGACGCCCTCTCGAGGCCATTCGGACAGTGGGAGTGGCCAGAGATCGTGAACGGTTTATGGGTCCAAGAAGCCGCGCATGCCCTCGCTTGGGGATTACATCTCGTGCCGAATCTTCTCCCGGTGGACACGCGAATGGAGTGGAGCGAGGAATCTCTCAACGAACTCATGTCGCTGCCTGACCCTGCCTCGTGGCGGACAAATGCGATCTTGCGCGATCCTGAGCAATGTGATTTTGCGGCTCGCGTGGTGGAAACTTGGTACTGGAGACTGCGGGTCTTGGAAAAAGACGACTCCCAATCTACGTGGGAGTATGCGTTGAAGCTCCTTTCGAGGGCCGCAAAACTGGGGGACGTAACTCTGGCTGCTGACGGAGATCTGCTCTGTACCAACGGTGTAAGCCTGAAGGATTACGAGGAGATTGATTCTGTAAAGAGCATCGCCATGGAAAGACTGAAGGCGCTCAATTGGTTGTGCGGCCATGAGCGGACCTATAGTAGGGTCACCTCAGACACAATCGTAAGTTGGTTGTGGGATGAGAACTGGCCAGAAGGTCAGTATTCTGGTTAGCCAAAAGTTCGCTCCCGTAACCTAACACGAATGGTTTCTCCTCACTCCACCTTTGCCGTTTTCTTGATCGGCTGCAAGGGATAGCCGGCTTCGCTGGTGTATCCCCCTCCCGAAGGGTTCAATTCGAATTCGTACGCCACTCCCTTCTTCAATCGAAACGAGATTTCAGCCGTTTTGCCGGCAACATCAAAACTTGGTTGCCCGACGACCTCGTATTCGCTCGGCTGAATGTTGATGCCATGCCCTCGGGGGTTCATCTTCTGATCAAACTCGATCCGAAGTTTCGAGACGCCATTTTCATCGGCTTTCAATACCTCGAATCGTACAACGTTGGGGCATCGCTGCAGCAGCTTCTGAGGGTCCTTCGCTAGTTTTTCCAAGACAGGGATGACCTCGGGAATTCGGTCCTTAAACGAACGGCCTGGCCGCGAGGCTGCCTCCAATGCATCCACCACGTCTGACTGCCAGAGGAATCCCTTAGATCGGTGCGTGATCATGTTCGACTGGACCAGGGTAGGTTCCCAGCGTCGAAGCATAATGTTTTCGGCTGCTCGAGTAAAGGTCTCTGCCATGGTCGTCCGACCCCCGTGGTAAGAGTTGGCATTCAGCGCCGACCGGGTCAGCTCAAACAGGGTCTCTCCGTAGCGGTCTACGTCAGGAAACTTAGCGACAACGTGGTTGACGTACGGGTGGCTGAACTCGTGGAGGACAAGCCCGAGGCTGGATTCTCCATACACTGGGTAGCCTTCCTTGTTGAATTCGCCCGCTCCGAGAATCGGAGTCGCGATGACTTCCTCGTTCGCTTTGCGGAAGCTCATCCCATAGTTTCCGCCCCCGCAGAGCAAACCCACGATTGCGTAGCTGGAGGCACTGGGAGGAGCCCCAAAAAAGTCGTCAAGCCACTTGGCGATGGGTTTGCGGTCCAAGAGCTCTTGAAGGCTCTTCGTGGCGTGGGTGATATACCCCTGCTCAGACTTCAGGAAGTCTTCAAACTTGACGTCTTGGGCAAATTTCCCTAGCTGCTCTAGGTAATCCGACATCTCCTTTTTCGGCCACCGAGCATCCCAATCTTCAATATGGGCACCAGGCTTCATTTTCGGGTTTTTGATTCCGTCGATATGCACCGCGAGCCAAGCCACGGCGTCAAAGCCGATCCGATGCTTCTCTCGATACTCCGTTGTCTTCTTGATGAATTCGTGATCCCGGAACGGCTTCAGATAGGCGTCCAAACGCTTGCTGTATGGGCCCTTGGACGAGGGCATGTTGTATTCCCATGCGCCCTGTAACCGAAAAACAGCCGTGAGAAGCTCGACCCTAGGGTCCACCTTCACTTGTATCCTCGGGGGTTGGGCGTGGACGAGGGCGAAGATCAGCATGGGCGTCATAAAATCGCTTGTACCATATTTGGTACAAATCACGCAAGCCTAAAGAGAAGGACTCTCGAAAGTCCCTCGTCGCATGGGGAATAGGAGTGCACGGCTTGGTCAGCGACGAAGAAGGAGTTCCCGGCATCGACTCGGTGCTCGGTGTTCCCGATGCGGAGAAGAAGGCAACCCTCCAATACGTAGCCGAATTCGGCCCCGGGGTGCGATCTCGGTTCAGTGGGGTGATTAAACTCTACGATTCCGGCGATGAATCCCGTCCCCGCCGGGACATTCCCAAACATCACCATTGGGTTTTGAGCCCCGGACTTCAGGAGTTTCTCTCGGTCCTCTTGCGAAAGGGGGCCCTCTGCGACGGCCCCACTCGTAAGTCGGTCGAGGGCGTACCATTTCGAGTCCGCCTCGCCCTGCACGGGCCCCTCAGTTTTCGGGTCCGGCGAAGTAATTCGTTCGACGTGCAACCGCAAGGCTCGGCACACCTTTTCGAGGGTGACAGGGCGGCATCCCTTTCCTCGTTCGATCGCGACGATGGATGTTTTGCTGAGCATGGCTCTCTCGGCGAGTTCACGGATCGTCAAGCCCGCGTTGAGGCGATGCGTTTTCAGCAGAGAACCCAGCTCTTCGGCAGGCATCGCCTGCAGAAGTTGCTTCAGATATCGTTCGGAATACATTCCGTCGTCTGCGGGTTCCATCTGGGTTGATTATGGATCACCGTTGCTTTTGCAAGAAGTGAGGATGAGGGAAGGGGCACCGCACGCCTAGGTACTCTCTCATAAGTGGATTCCGCGAAGTTCGAACGGCTGGTGAACCAGCACAAAGCGGCGGTGTATCGGCAGATGTTGCGAGTCTGCAACCACCGAGAAGATGCCGAAGATGCGCTTGCCACCGCGCTCCTCCATGCGTTCAAGGCCGGAAACCAGCTCACGAGCGACGAGGCTTTTCGCTCTTGGCTGGGCACGATTGGCAAGAGAGTCTGCACCAGAATGCGTCATCACGCCGGGGTTCAAGCCGCGTTTGAGTACGCCGACGAGCACCAACTCATCGACCACAGCCAGCCAGAGATGGAGCTTGCCATCCTCAAAGGGTGCGTGAACGATGCCGTGGCCGCACTCCCGCCTCTTTATCGAGACGTGTACTTAGCTTGCGAGCTAGACGAGAAATCGGTCCCCGAGGTCGCCGCTGAACTTGGAATCAGCCTGAGCGCGGCCAAGTCTCGGCTTTTGCGCGCCAGGGCCATGGTGCGAGAATCGCTCGATCGGTCGGTTTGCCAAACTTGAATCGAATCACGCTTCCGGTGCCTCTATAAGCACTATGGGATGGATTGCAGCGCTCATCATGGGCTTTGTGCTCGGATTGGTCGGCGGCGGTGGGGGCATCCTCACCGTCCCCATCCTTGTCACCTTTTTCGGGCTGGGAGCCACGGTGGCCACCGGGGGCTCGCTCTTTGTGGTGGGAGTGACAAGCGGCGTTGCCGCGGTCCACGGCCTCATCCACCGGCAGAGCGAGGTGAAGGCCGCCTTGCTGCTGGCTATTCCATCAATGTTTGCGGCCTTCACTGCCCGCAAGCTCGTGGTTCCCGCCATCCCCGATCCGGTTCTGGGCATCCCCAAAGATGATCTGTTATTGGGGTCGTTCGCTCTGCTCATGATCGTCGTAGCGATGGCGATGTTCCGTCGGAAAGATGCGCCCAGCGTGAAAACGACGATCCAACCCGCGTGGGTGGTTCTCATCAGCCTCGGAATCGGGCTGCTGAGCGGAACCTTGGGTGCGGGGGGAGGTTTTCTCATCTTGCCCGTTCTCATTCTTGTCTTGGGAGTCGAGCCGCAACGGGCCATCGCAACCTCTTTGCTGGTCATCACCATCCAGTCTTTCGGAGGATTGGTGGGCGAACTCGGCCAGCCGCGACCATGGAGTCAGCTCGCTTGGATCGCCCTAGTCGCGGTGGGAGGAATGGTTCCTGGCGCGATGCTCCGGGCGAAGCTCCCCGGCGGTCATCTCCAACGGGCTTTTGCTTGGCTCGTGTTGGGAGTGGCTTTTTTCCTCCTCTCAAAACTTTTTCTGAATCGTTTCTGAGTCTTTGTGTCTCTCCCTAGACAACTATGAACAAACAGATTGATATCTCAGAGCTTCGGCGGCTCATAGAGGTCGAACCCAATCTTCAATTGGTGGATGTTCGCTCGGCAGGTGAGTTTGCGGCGGGCCATGTCCCTAAGGCGCTCAACATTCCGCTCGAAGAACTAGAAACGAGATTTCAAGATCTCTCTTCAGGCCCGGTGGCAATTCTTTGTCAGAGTGGCCGGCGAGCCGGACTGGCGTGCGACATGTTCCGAACGCGGCATGATGGTTTGCTCCTCGTAGAAGGCGGCACCCAAGCTTGGATCGCTCAGGGACTCCCGGTGGTTCGATCCACGTCAGCGGGTTGGTCTCTTGAGCGACAAGTACGCCTCATTGCGGGGCTGATGGTTCTGATAGGAACGGTTCTCGCAGCCTACGGCGTTTCTTTCGGACTTTACTTGGCGATGTTCGTGGGCGTCGGGCTCACATTTGCCGGATTAACAAACATTTGCGGCATGGCGTTGCTTCTTGCACGCTTGCCTTGGAATCGACCCTCGGCAGGGACGACCTGCGAAGCGGTCACGGCGGTGAAATCATGATCATTCGATACTTTTATGATGAGAAACTTGCGCAAGCCAGCTACTTAGTCGGCTGCGCCGCGACGGGCGAGGCGATTGTCATCGATCCTCTGCGCGAGATTGATCCCTATTTGGCGATGGCCGAGGCCCAAGGTTTGCGGATCACGGCCGTGACGGAAACTCATATTCATGCCGACTACTTGTCGGGAACGAGAGAACTTACGTCGGCCACGGGTGCCACGATGTACCTGAGTGACGAGGGAGATGAACTCTGGAAATATGCGTTTGCCGAGAGTGACAACGCCGTCCTCATGAAGGATGGGCATGTTATCCGGGTTGGAAATCTCACCTTAAAGGCGGTTCACACTCCGGGCCATACGCCAGAGCATATGTCGTTCTTGTTGACAGACCATCCCGCCTCCGAGATGCCTCACTCCTTCTTCACCGGCGACTTTCTGTTCCTGGGCGACGTCGGCAGACCCGATCTGCTAGAAAGAGCGGCAAACTTCGTGGGAACGATGGAAAAAGGGGCAAGAGTCCTCTTTCAATCGCTCCAAAAGCTGGGCGACCTCCCCGACACCTTGCTGATTTGGCCCGCCCATGGCGCGGGGTCGGCGTGCGGAAAGTCGCTGGGCGGCAGCCCTGTCTCGAGCCTCGGATACGAACGTCTCACAAACTGGGCGTTGAAGATTCACGATGAGCAAACGTTTGTCGACGAAGTTTTGGCCGGGCAACCCGAGCCCCCGTTCTACTTCAAGGAGATGAAGCGCCTGAATAAACAGGGTCCGCGAGTCTTGGGTTCCATGCCTTCCGTGGCCGAGGTCTCCCAGCAGGTTGGGGTTCTCGTGGACGTCCGCTCCGCGGACGCCATTCGAGCCGGTTCTTACAAGGGATCCATTGCCATCCCTAGTGGCAAGGGTCTCGTGACCTGGACGGGGTGGTTGCTCAAATACGATGAGCCGGTGACGCTCATCGCCGACTCGCAAGAGCAAGCCGACATGGCCGCGCGGGATATGGCGACCATTGGCCTAGATGTCGTGTCGGGATGGATGTCACCTTCGAAGCTCGATCCTGCTGGGTTCAGGGCGTTTGATAAAACTGCCTGTCGGGACCTTGCCGGTACTGAGGTTCTCCTCGATATCCGGGGCATCAACGAATGGCGGCAGCTTCATCGGCAAGAGTCCATCCATATCCCGTTGGGAGATCTCCTTGGTCGGGTAGAGGAGTTGCCAAAAGACAGAAAGATCGTGGTGTATTGCGCCGCGGGCGGACGATCTCCGATTGCTATGTCGCTCTTGAAGAGACAAGGATTCGAAGACGTCTCCGAGATTGTCGGCGGCATGGAAGAGATTTCCAAGAACTGCGCTTCTACGCTGGCATAAAGCCACATCCCTCAGACCTCCGGGGCTCCTCGGAGGTCTGGCCCATCCTCGCAGCCTTCACCTATTTGAAGAATTTTGCAAATACGTTGTAGGATTCGTCACTTTTTCCATTACAATAATGGCTATGAGAGGACTTAGGCTTGTTTTGTCTGCTTGTAGTGTTTTGGTTGTTGGAATGGCGCATGCCTCCTTTGACCTGAGTTTGGTCACGGACGCGGGTACAAACAGCGTCCATAGAATTGACCCAATCACGAACGCGTACTTAGGTTCGTTTGGTGGCGGAATTCTGAGCAATCCGCGTGGCATTGCCATCAACCAGTCCTTGCAACGTGCTTACATTTTGGATGCCACCTCCCGGGTTTCGGTATGGAATTACAACACAGGGGAGTTCGTATCCTCCTTCAATGCAAATCTCAGTGGAGCCTCGTTCCTCACGGCGAACTCGGACGGGACACTCAATGTTGCGGGA
This sequence comes from uncultured Chthonomonas sp., assembly GCA_964496145.1. Classification (GTDB taxonomy): domain Bacteria; phylum Armatimonadota; class Fimbriimonadia; order Fimbriimonadales; family Fimbriimonadaceae; genus UBA2391. The sequence continues at coordinate 17,562 of CAZBXR010000024.1, forward strand.
TCTTCTACTGTTCGTCGATACTCCGTTACTGGCAGCACACTTGCGACCTACACACGGTCGGGCACGCTTAACGTACAGCAGGGGATTCTGTTGCAGGACGGACAGTTTTATATGAGCACCAGAACGGGTGACAGCCGGGCTTTAGAGCGCTTTAACTACACGACAGGTGCCTTCATAGGGAGCTCGAGTTGGCTTGCTGACCGAATGATCCCTATGTCAGGCTCTTTTGATGCCTCACCGTCGGCCAATGCACTGAATGCGTTTGCTTTCTTAGGGAGTGCCGTCGTTGAGCTCGACGTCATCAACAACGGTCCAAGCAGCACCGTTGCCACAAGTACCCAATTGATTGATACCGTCGTGGGGGTCGCAGAAGGGCACGGGAGTATGAGCTTTGTCCTCGGTCGAGATAAAAACACACCCACACGCGGAGGAATCGTTCGCTTTGATCGAAACACACTCACGTTTGGCCCGACTTTAGCCGGTACGGCGAACATCGTGAACCCCACAGGGTTGGCCAACGTTGTGGCTCCAGAGCCAGGCACCGTGATAGCGGTGGGCGTGGGGCTTGCGGCCCTTGCCCGAAGACGTAGACCCCGAGTCTGAGCGTGAGAAAGAGGGATATGGCCGATTCATGTGAATCGGCAATATCCCTCTTCAAAGAGACAGGGCGCAAAGCTGTCTCCTAGCCGATGATGAAGTCGGGCCGGTCTCGCTCGACAATAAAGAGCCTTTTGAGATCAGCTCCCTCGCGCTGGAACCGATCCCAGAGAGCGGTTGCCGATTCTTGTTGGATCTTCCAAGCGGTTTCTAACTCGGTGAGCGGCATCAAGGCGTAGAAGTTCACCGTGCGGCCCCCAGAGACGAGGGCGGAGAACTCGGGCGGCAAGGCTGCCGCGGGGCAGAGCATCAGGCAGTCAAACCTGGTCCCAGGCAGATCGCAAGGGACCGTGATCCCTGGAGTCAGGCCCGCTCGATTGGTGACCGGGAGCCTAGCAAATGTCTTCAGCCAGCGGATCGGCCAGTAATTTGCCTCATCGTGATAGTCCTCGTGCTTCGTGGGCCACCCTGGGGGTAGGAGGATGATGACTTCCGCATGAGCCAGTTCGGGGGGCAACCCCGGCATGGGCAATGCGCTCATTCCCATGGTGCAGAGTGCTTGGCAGTTGAGCCCGCGGACGACCGGGACATGGATGATGTCGATGTGCAAAGCGTCGGAGACGATTTCATGCATCACCCCGTCGAATTCGCCGACGTGGACTTCCACATGCTTGGAAATCTCATCCATCTGCTGTTCGGTGAGATAGGTGGTGCCCTTCCCAAAAATCTTCTTCAGCCAGCTCATCTTGTACAAATCCTACCCTTGCAAAGGCTCGGCAAGGACTTCGCGAAAGAGCGCGTCAAGCTGTGGCAGACTCGTGACTGGTTCTGAAGAGCGGATACTCTTGGCTTCCCATCGCTCAAGCTCGCTGCTGATAAACTCGTCGAGGACCGCAACCCGAGGACCTTTTCCGAGTTCGGCAGTCTGGGACTTTTGGTGCAACAGCGCGTCCAGGGCGTCTCGAAACTCGGGGTGTTGGGGTCCGGCGGTGCGCAGCTTATCGAATTCGATGGGGGGCGGCTCGTTCGTGTGTTCGATCCAGAGCGCTGCAAACAGCGGGCGAAGTGCGTAAAAGTACTTCTTTAATTGTACGGATTCACCACGAAGCAACTGAGAGGTTGTCTTGGCGGTGCTAATGTAGTGGTACTGCCCGGCCGTTGAGCTATAGACCTCGGGCAAGAGGGCGAGTGCTCTTTCGTGGAATACTCCGCTCCTTCGATAGACAATCGGGGACTGAATCCACTCGATAAACCCGGGGTTCGATTTGGCAAAAAGCCGAAGTGCTTTTCGGAGTTCCCAGCCGTTCACGTCCAGGTCTTCTGAGATAGGCAACTCAATGACGTCTCGCGCGGGACCATTGACGGAGAGGTATTGCTCTTGCGGGTGGACATAGATGAACCGGACATCAAAATCGCTATCAGGCGACGCGAACCCCCACGCGCGGCTCCCTGATTCCAGCGCGAAGAGGATGCGAACCCCATGTTCGCGTTCCACTTCGGACAGAATCGCATCAATACGAACTCGGTCTAGATGGGGAATGATCTCTGGCATCGAACCTCCATTGTTCCTGATTTTTCCCACTCGATCGAGCCCCCGATGATCTTGGGGGCACAGGTCGAGCGACGAACATACTTACAGGAAGGATGCCTCGACGCCATCCGATTCGGTTTGGTCCCCAAGTTCACGAAGCATTTCGATCGTGGGACGCTCCATCTGAATCGCGAGGAGAGCGCTCGTGGTGAGGATCGTGGCGAAGCCCACGATTCCGCGATCCAACCATGTGAGGGGGTGATAGTCCGAGTAAGTCGCGGCGAGCACTCCATTACAAAGGACGCAGCATCCGAGCCCAATCAGATAGGGAAGGAGAGGAGTGAATTTCGCAACCGCCGGTAAGTCGCGACCGTGTTTGAGCCGAACCAAGTCGCGCTGAAGCTTGACTCCGTACGCCGTGGCGAGACCTACGAGCAGCGCGAAGAGGACGCCGTGAAACACCAGAGATTCGGCGAACATGAGCCCGTAGGAGGTGATGTACAACAGCTTCACGAGGAGAACGCCGCTCACCGTGAGGACCACTCCAAATTGAAACCGGCTGATGACCGAGTGCCCCGGAAACCGTAAGACAAGGAGGTAAGAAAGCGACTGAAGGATGAGGAACGAGGAGAGAAAAGCGGGGAAGCTGGCTACGACGAAGTGTCGGCGCGGGCTGGCATCGAGGACGCGGTCGTACGCCTTCGCTTTCGAGGCGAGAGCCGAGACTGCGGACTCGTATTTCGCCGTTTTCTCGCGCTTGAGTTGCTCCACGAGGGCTTGGACACGCTGGGTCGGAGCGAAGAAGGTGGACTCTTGAGGCCCCGGTCCAAGGGTTAGCTTCGAACTTGCGATCTGGGCGTCATCGAGCCCGGCGGCCTGTAAATGAGTTTCAATTTGTTCTCGGACCGTCGTTTTGTCTCGCTCAATCGACGCGGAAAGGGCGCTGACCTCGCCGAGCATATTGGCGCCTACGAAGCAAGCTACACAGGCGGCCGCCAATGACACCGCGACATGCCGAACCGCCGCATGGTGAACAACCTTTGTCGTCTCCGAGTTCTTCTCGACGTCAATGGCCTCAAGGCCAAGGAGCACGGCAAGGACGGTGATCGCAAAACCTCCCAAGCCCGAAAGAAGACCGGAATAGGAGCTTGCGATAGAGGTGTAGTCGAATGGGATCAGGTCCGGCTTGGGGCGGACGAGGGAGAGGATCAAGAAGACGGTCGCCGCGAAGAGGAGATATGCCAAAAATCTGCGAGGGGTTTTCCTCTCTGTGATGTGTGGACTCTCCATGATCTTCTCCGAAAAATCGAGGTCGAGACAGATTACCCGTCCCGCTCAAACCAGGCAGAGAAGAACGGGGAACTAAGAAAAGTTACGCTTTGTAATAAATAGACAATGCCCCGGGGAACCGGGGCTGGAGCGAACATGAAGAAAAAGATATTTGTTGCCGTCACCATCGCGGCACTCGGATTCACCGGATTTAGGCTATCCACCCATGCTATGGCTTCTCCTGCGGAGCCAGCCAAGTCACCCACCGCCGCGATTGATAAAGGTCGCGTCGCGCTCAAGAACCTTGAGCGGTCTTTGCTCACGATCATCGGATCTGCGAAAAAGACGAAAGGACTTACTCTCTATCTCCCAGGCAAGACGAGTAAAGATCAGATACGACGGACCACCATGGAAACCGTCCAGTTCGTCGTCGGATTCGATGCCAAGACTGGCAAAAATCGAAAAGCGATGGATGCCATTTCGCCCAAGGTCTCAAAGGCCATCGATGCGGCCCTGCCGACACTGGCCGCGGCTGCTCAGGTCATGACTCCGGGTCACGTCATGGGCTCCGCCGAGAGGAGTGACGTCTGGATTACCGGTATGAAGCAAGGTCAGATCTTAAAGATCTACTTGGGTAAAGAAATACCCGCACACATTAAGAAACTTAAGGCGGCGGTGCCTGATCAGACCGACGGATGGATTATAACCAACGCCAAACTCCTCGAAGACGGTGACGTAAGAATAACCTTGCGTGAGGAAGGGTCTGATACAAAAGAGAGGTCCGCAATCGTTCCCGCCAAGGACTTAATCTCTACTCGGTCGATCAAAAATAGGATCCTCGCCCTGCTGAAGGCCAACGCACTTCCAAAACTTGAGGAAGAGGAAGTGGAGAAGGGCGCATGGCTTGTGAGTTTGGTTGGATTGCCGAATTCCAAACCCGGATTCAAGCTTTTCGTCGGTGCCAAGGACATCCTCACAATGGGGATTCAAGACGCGTCAGGCATTGACCGGATGGTATCTCCCTACTAACATCCTACAGATGTTAAGGCTCCTCATACCAGAGGTTCCGGCGCTGCACTGAGGTTTCAGAGCGGCAATCTTGTGTCAGCCCCGATCGACCGTTGTCAACCAGGGGCTGACGCAAACCCGAACAAATGCCCTTGAACAATACGAAAGTCATAATCATTCAAGCGATTGCATTATATATTACTAAATGTAATAGTATAGTAACTCGGGGGACCTCCCCTGGGAGAAATCATTGAAATCATTCAAGGCGATACTTATACTTTGCATAGCCTCGATCGGGGCTTTTGCACATTCCGTGGTCCTTTCGAACATGACTCCGAAGACGTACAATGCGGCTGTCGGTGCAGGCACTGGACACGGTGGCACTTTCGGATCTGCATCCGTGCGGATCGAATCACCCTACGCGGGGGCGAGGATTGAGCGAATCAACTCGATCACATTTCACAACTTCAAAGCCCAAACTCCAAACGCACTCGATATCCGACTGGGTGGAGGGGCTTTCCAAGCCCTCCACCAGGTGTTTGGAGGGAGTGCCCGAATTGAGGGCACGATAACATTTCGCGCAGGCGTGAGCCAATCCCTTTGGCAAAAGATCTATGCGGGCGGGACGGTTGGCGATTCAGACGTGACGCCGTACGAAGGCCGCGGCGCCGTGCTTCCCCCGATACGAGACTTCCGTCAGTTTGAAGGGACCGAAGCAGGTTGGGACATCAACGTGATCAACTCCAGCCAAGTCGCCGGCGGATCGTTCGATGGCGTGTCCATGGACGTTGATTTGATGCCAGTTCCGGAACCCGCTACTCTCCTGATACTTGGAATGGGAGCGCTCTTGGCACGTCGCCGTCGACGATAGGAACCCCAACTTCTCTCCTCCATGACCGGTCGGCTCAGTGCAGAGCCGACCGGTCATGCTTTGTGCCCGTGCTTTCTGAAGTGGAACACTCCAAAACGCGATTTCAGTTGAACTGCTCGCTCAATTTTGGATACAGATCATAGACATTGTCTTCGTCCCAAGCCTTGCCTTGGGGTGCGTCATCTGGCGAACCTTCAAAATCATCCGCGGGGTCGTCAAGCTCTCGCTCTTCGAGCACATCGAGCACCGCATACTCCAGCAGCTCATTTTCGAACTCGTCATCTTCGCTCGCAAAAGAGCCCAGATCGTCTGGCGAGCGAAGGGCCGTTTCGTAGGCGTTCTTGCCTTTCCCAATGATCCACGACCGGAAGTAGTGGAAGCTATCGTCGCCCATTCCGCCCGCCATCACGTAGCCCGCGCCCCAAATGTCCCACCGGTTGAGATTCATGAGCCCTCGGTAGAACTCCTTTCGGAAGGATACAACGGCATCGTCGGGGAGCGACTTCAAGTGCGAGACGAGCTTCTCTGAAGTCGCACCACTTTCGTCTGAACTGGCGTTTATGATGTCCCAAAACTGATTTGATAGCATAGTGATTTCGCGGATTCTACCACGCAGATTTCGAAGAGAGATAGGGGGCAAAGTCTCTTTTTTCGCCCCCCGCACCGGATACACTCAAACGATGCATTGGCAAGCGACAGATCAGTTTGGGAATCTCTATCGAGGGGAGTCAGAATCGTCCGACGTCGAGACCCTCCGGGACGAGATCGCGGACATGCTCCAGCAATTGCGGGGGCGAACGGACGGCGCGATCACGATCACGGTGGATACGGAGTATGGCGAACTGAATGGCCCTGATCCAAACCAAGTGAGCCACATTTTGGGCGTGCCTTGGTTAGAAGGTGCCGACCCGGCCGAGGTCGTTTCTTGCGTAGAGGAAGTCGTGTCTGAGCTCGGATTCGAGATGGTGACCGTCGTAAAGGCCTGATCTGAGTTCAATCCTTCTCCTATTGCCGTAGAGAACCGAGTTTCTAGCGTAGGAGAATCTATGCACGCACTCGTTTTATCTCTTCTCGTTCCGATCTTGGTCCTTGGACCGACAGCGGAGAAGACCCAATATGTCCTCGTGGACACCGAGAAGTATTCGTTCGAAGTCCCGAAAGGCTGGGCGGTCGGCGAAGAGACTCCGTGGGGGGCTCGTGATATTGAGCCCGCAGAAGGGAAGGGCAAGTTGGGCGCGATGACCGCCGGACCGACCACTGCCTCGTGGGATGAGCTTTATCGAACAAGCTTGTACTTTATCCAGCGAGAGTCCAAGGGAGAGGCCACCGAGTTTCGTCTTGGCAAGACCAAACAGGGCTACGAATGCATGAGCTTTGAAGTTCTGAATAAGGATAAGTTCGCCGATCGAAGATACACGCTCCTCAAGGATTCAAAGGGAAGTGCCCTTGCTCTCTCGGTGAAAATTCCGACCAAAAATGACGAAAAGTTGTACATAGCCATGTTTCAGCGGATGGTGGACTCCGCAAAGCTCAAGTGAGGCCCTCTATGGCGCTAAGAAATTCGTTGGTCGCAACATTCGTTGGTGTGGCCGCCATGAGTTTGGCAGCCGAAGACCCGAAGAGGTTCGAGTTTGAGTTAGAGGCAGGTCTCGCCGCCCCTCGCTACAACTACGCCCAAGTCCCCAAATCGACGGGGACTCGCCTGGATTTGGCATCGGTCGCGGGGAAGGAAGGTCGATCGTACGCTCGGATGGCACTCCTTTACCACGACTCCAAAGGGGGGACATGGAAGCTTTTGTACGCTCCCTATCGCCGATCCGGGGTCGGGGCGCTGGCGGCAGGAACCAGTTTTGACGGAGTGGTCTTCGGGGCCGGAAACGCCGAGGCGGTGTATCAATTCAACAGCTATCGGCTGACCTATAGAAAGGGATGGAAGGGAAACTGGTCCATTGGGGGCACTCTCAAGATTCGCGATGCAGAGATCCGATTGACACAGGGTGGCACGCGGGCTTCAGAGAAGAATGTTGGCTTTGTCCCGCTCCTGAATATCTACGGAACGGGCAAGCTAGTGAACGATTTTGTCTATGAGGTCGAGCTTGATGGCCTCGCGGGCGGCCCGGGCCGGGCGTTTGATCTCAGCGCGCGCGTGAAGAAGCCTATCGGCCGAAACACCGAAGTGTTCGCGGGGTACCGCTTGCTTGAAGGCGGCGCGGATGTCCCGAAAGTCAAGAACTTCGCCTGGATCAACTATTTCTCGTTCGGCGTATCCGTGCGGTTTTAATCACAGATTGGCGCGTACGAGATCTATGTCTTGTTGCGCCAATCGCCTTGCATGAGGCGATCCAGCACTTCGTCTTCGACGGGTTCTTTCGAGGCCTTGAGTTTAGCGAGCATACTCTCGAGGTGTTCGAGGAACCTCCGGCAGGGACCACAGTTAGCGGCGTGAGCCAGCGCATACCAGCGAGCGATACCGCGCAACCGACCCTCGGCTTGATTCTGGAGTAGCTTCTCCATGTGCGGGCAAGGCTGATTTGGGTCGTGCTTATGAAAAAGAGTGCGCAAAAGGCTCAACTTGGTGTCTCCCACATTCCATTCTGAAGTAAGTAGTTGCGAAGCATTTTACGGGCCCTAAAAAGGCGCGAACTCACCGTTCCCACCGGAATTTGCAACGATTCAGAAACGTCTTGATAGTTCATTTCCTCGATATCACACAGAACCAAAACCCACCGAAAGTCCTCGGGAAGGGTCGCGATCCCCTCATACAAGAGGCTTTGCTCGACTCCACGGAGAGTTTCGCTTGAAACAATATCCTCCCCATGGCTCAGGTTGTCCTCCAGGGTGGTTTCCATTGGCCGGCGTTCCTTGAGTCGGTTTGCTTGCAAGAACTCGTTTCTTAGGATGGCCACCATCCAGTTCCCATAGTGGGTGCCCTCGAATGAGTCCCATGCCCGCGCCACCTTGAAGAGCACCTGCCCCACAAGGTCCTCTGCCGCGGTTGCGTTTCGAGTCATTCGTTTTGCGACCCGGTACAGCATGGGTAGATGTGCCCGAACCGCATTCTCAAGGCTGAGTTTCGGTTCGGGCAATCTGCATTCCATTTCCCTCAGGTTACTTTGTTCTACGCTTACGAACAAGGGCGAGTACCCCGAGGCCTACGGCCGTCATGGTTGCAGGCTCTGGTACAGGCAGCACCGTGACCGTCGCCAGTCGGGTGTCTGTCGACCAATCTGGCATGTCCTGCCATCGGTCGCCTCGGTTTGGAACAATGGTTTCGTGGACGCGAATGAGCGAGTTTGAGTCGGCAGGGTTGCCTGATCCGCCGAAGGCAGGCACGTCTGCAGAGTGTTGGGTGTTGGCTTCGGTGCCAGCGTCCCATGCTCGTGCGCCGTAGATATTGACGCTAAATCCGAGTGCCGTCGTGCCATTGTAGGCTCGGAGACCCATCGAACTCACGCCTTCGCCGATGAATCCATCGTTGGTCATGCCGAGCATGCTGGCAAACGAGAAGTAATCTTTGCCCGGATCGATGTTGATGATGGCCGAGCGAGTGAGGCCGGGCATGAGGGGTCCTGGGGTGAGGACTCCGTACGATCCGAGGGCCGAGCCGGCACCCGCCGCGATGCTAAGCATGGGGTTGACGTTGCCGCCTTCTGCGATGGCTTTGATTCCTGCAGAGGATGATCCTCCGAGTTGGAAGATGTCAAAGCTAGCATCGCCGACGGACCAAAAGAGTGGGCTGAGAGGTTGGGGCCCCGTGTTCGTCCAGGTGACTCTGAATTGGCCCGCCTGGGCAGAGAGCCCTGCGATGATGAGTCCGGCCACGAAGCCGGTGCGAAGAGTTTTGTTCATAATGTCCTCTCCCTGATTTCCAGGGACATTGAGGGAGATGACTCTCGAGTCCACTTTCTTCCATCTGCCAGAAATTTCTTTGTTAAAAAACGGAGAACTCCCGAAAGGCACTGGTAGATTGCGGGGCATGATTCACGCGCTTACTGTCCTTTTGTGTGGCCATGCCTACCTCCCGCAGATTCAGCTAGAGCCGGTTGTAAAAACCGCAGGCGTGAGAGTCGATGCCGACGACCCTGCCTTTTGGCAACGTGGGGGTGTGACCAGGATCATCGGAACGGACAAGGGACTCTCGCCCAACGGAGGATTGTTCAGTTTCGACATGCAAGGCCGATCGACGGATCGAGTGCCGAATCTTTCGCGGCCAAACAACGTGGATGTCGCCTACGGTCTTGTGGCCGGGAAGGAACGGTGGGACCTGGCGGTGGCCACGGAGCGAGATAAAAACCGACTCCTTGTGTGCCGAATCATGCCCGATGGAACGCTCGTCGATGTCACCGGCAAAACCTCGGTTTTCGTGGGGGAGAAAGGCGACTTTGCCGCTCCGATGGGGGTGGCTGTTTACAGTCCCAAGCAAGGCCGGGTCGAGGCAGTTGTATCTCCAAAAGACGGACCCAAAACCCAACACCTGAGGCGCTACGAACTTGTTTTTAACCAAGGGAAGGTGGATGCTCGACTCATCAGCCGTCTCGGGGTTTTCAGCGGCAAGGGTGAAACGGAGGCGATTGCTGTCCATCCGGGCCTCGGAGTGGCCTTCCATGCAGATGAAGAGTTTGGGATCCATGCGGTCGACTTGGCTTCAGGCAAGAACCTTGTCAGTTTTGGTCGCACCGAGTATCCCGGGGATCGAGAAGGGATGGCTGTTTGGGGCCACTACCTCTTCTCGAGTGATCAGCGGCCCAGAGAGGAGGGCGGTTCGATCGTAAGGGTGTACGACATTTCGAATACGCGAAAGGGTGTGGTGCGACCCGTCCTCGATATCATCACCCAGGCCGATTCAACCGACGGGCTCGACGTCTTTCCAGGAAGGATTGACGCCAACTTTCCGAACGGGGCTCTCGCCGTCATGAACAGTCGCGATAAGAATTTCTGGTTGTTTGACCTTCGGCCCATCTTGCGTCAGCTGGGCCGTGTCAAGTCCCTCGATTAAGATCCCGGGGAGTCCTGGTGAGGGACGCCTCGAAGTTCAACAGGCTTTACGCCCTTCTTGGTGATGCGGATATTCAGCATCTCCACAGCGACGGCAAAGCCCATGGCGAAGTAGGTGTACGCCTTTTCGATGTGCTGGCCCATCCCTTCTGCAATGAGGTTCACGCCGATCAATACGAGGAACGCAAGGGCGAGCATTTTCACGGTGGGGTGCTTTTCCACGAAGCCGGAGATCGCCCCCGCGAAGGCGAGCATGACGCCGACAGAAATGATCACGGCGATGATCATGACCTCGATGTGCTTGGCCATCCCGACGGCAGTGATGACCGAATCGAGCGAGAAAACAATATCGAGGATCGCGATCTGCGCGATGACGGCGCCAAAGCTCGTGACGGCCTTGTTTCCGTGCGAATCCTCCACTCCTTCGAGCTTGTGGTGAATCTCCTTGACGGCCTTGTAAACCAGAAAAAGGCCGCCGACGAGGAGCACGAGGTCGCGCCCGGTGATTTCGTTGGTGCCAAGGTTGAAGATCGGTTTGGTGAGTCCCATCACCCACGAGATGGAGAGTAGCAAGAGGATTCTGGAGAAGAGAGCCACGGCCAGGCCGAGTTGCCTTGCTTTGGGTCGCTGATCTTCAGGCAGTTTGCCACTCAAAATCGAGATGAAGATGATGTTGTCGATCCCCAGGACGATTTCGAGAACGGTAAGAGTGAGGAGGCTGATCCATGCCTCGGGAGACGAAAGCCAAGAGAAATCCATAAGAATGTAAGTTTAAAAACGACCGGGCTAAGAAGATTGATTCTTTTCTTGTTCGCGGAGACGATCCTGAACCCCGTCGGAAAGGATCTTCATCGCCTCCTCGTTCTTGGTCTCGGCCACCTTTTTGAGGTTGAGCGCAAGCCAGAGCAAAATCGCGCCCCCACAAAGAATCCCGAGCACCCCTGCTCCGTACAGGCCGTTCGCCGCGGCCGCAATCCCACCGATCAGCGAGAAGATTCCCAGCTCCAGCCCAAGAACCAGGTGAAGGGTGGCGCTCGTCTTCACCCGGACCCGAGTGCGGCCCCCACGAGCCGTAATGGTCATCTCGTGGTTGGCTCCCCCGCGGGACCGGTAGCAGGTAAGCGTTTTCCCCACGGTCGAACCTCCCATGGGGCCGAAGGCGCTGCCAAAGAGTTCTGTGACCACGTCGTGGTCTTGGGGATCAAGCTCGCCTTCGAACACACGTTCGGTGATCACGTGGGCCGGGCCGATCTTCTTCGTTTCTGATGTGGGAGAACCGGATTGCAGCCGCGCGATGGCTTCATCCAGCATTGCCTTACTCACGCCGACTTCTTGAGCAATGCGCTCCAGCTCAGATTTGGTGACCCCGGGCTTGTACAACTCCTCGCCCTTCGCCTCTTGGAGATTGGCCGCGAGTTGGACGATTTGCGCCGCTTCTTGCTCTGAAAATAGTCGATCCGACATGTAGTGGTTAGCTCGCTGGGAATACGTTACCCCAGCGCTCTGGGTTTCGCTTAGGTTCGAGGGAACTTGAAACGGGTATCCTATAAGGCATAACGTGCGGGCTCTCTGGGTCCGCAGTTTTTCTGTCAGGAGTGATTTCAACGATGAAAACTTATGCAATTCTTGGGTCAGGGATGCAAGGCACAGCGGCCGCCTATGACCTCGCAAAATTTGCCAACACCGACTGCGTGAAAATGGGAGATGTCTCCTATGATCAAGCAAAGGCCGCTTCGGATCGGGTCAACAAGCTCGTAGGACGAGAGATTTGTGAGCCCCACAAGGTAGACGCACTCGATGCGGAGAGCCTCGGCGGATTTATCAACGGGGCCGCCGTGCTTCTGAGCTGTGTCCCTTACTGGATGCACCCGAAGATTGCGAAGGTTGCCGTGGCTCACAAGGTGAGCATGGTGGACCTTGGTGGAAATACCGACATTACGCACGAGACGCTTGCCCTCGACGAGTCGGCAAAGGCCGCCGGGGTCACGCTGATTCCAGACACGGGACTTGCTCCCGGCTTGGTCAACTCCCTCGGCCTGTACGCCATCGAGCAACTCGACGAAGCGGAATCGGTGAAGATGTACTGTGGCGTGCTTCCGCAAAACCCAGTTCCACCACTCAACTACAAGACCACGTTTAACGTGGAAGGTCTTGTGACGGAGTACGACTTCCAAGCGGTCACGCTCCGAAACGGGGATATCCACATGGTGGATACCCTCACCGAACTCGAAGAGCTTCATATTCCTGAGCTTGGCGAGATGGAAGCCTTTGTCACTTCGGGCGGAACGAGCACAGCTCCGTACACGCTCAAGGGCCGGGTCAAGAATTACGACTACAAGACGATTCGATACCCAGGACACTGCCAATTCATGAAGATGTTCAAAGACTCTGGTCTGTGGGGCTTCGATGAAGTGAACGTGAAGGGCACCATGGTGAAGCCGCGAGAAGTTTGGTACAAGGTCTTTGGCGAGTACCTGAATTCCTTCGTGGACCTTGACCTCTGCGCTGTGCGAGCCGTGGGCGAAGGGACCAAGGATGGGAAGCCGCACCGAGTGCAGCTTGACATTCTCGACAAGCAATGCGAAGAAACAGGCTTTACCTCCATGGAGCGACTGACCGGTTTCAGCATGTCCATTTACGCGATCGAAGTGGCCGAGGGTCGAGTCGACCGAGGCGCCATTCGCTACGAATCAGCCATCACTGGCACCAAGTTTGTCGAGGAGATTCAAAAGCGAGGCGTGAAGATTCGGTTTAGCTGAATCTGACGGCGCCCGCCGCGCCCTCCCCAATGGATCCCCTGCCCGGCAGTCGCCGGGCAGGGGTCTGTGTTTTAGGGCCCACCCCGCCGAGGGATTCACCCTCGGCTCCCCGGGCGTTGCGGCGGAAGGAAGGTCGTCCTTGGTGGGGATTTTTTCAGAATGTCCCAGATTAAGGTAGTGACTATTTTACCTACTTGTGATATACTGATTTTGTCCTAGAGACAGTTAAAGCAAAATGAACCTATTCCAAGTCTATAAGACGTTCCCTAATCAAGCCGCTTGTATCAAGCATTTGGAAGCGGTGCGGTGGAACGGTAAGCCAATTTGCCCATATTGCGAGTCGGATCGCGTGTCAAGCATGGAGTCAGAAGCGCGTCACCACTGCAATTCCTGCAACACTTCCTTTAGCGTGACTGTCGGAACAATGTTCCACAACACCCGCCTTGACCTGCAAAAGTGGTTCCTTGCTATCTGCTTGATCCTCAATGCAAAG
>CAZBXR010000025.1:0-30822 GCA_964496145.1 uncultured Chthonomonas sp.
AGGCACGCCGCCAGCGTTCATCCTGAGCCATGATCAAACTCTCCGAAGAAAGTTTATTTTCTATCCCGAACAAGTTCGGGTTGATTTTCTGGTTGATTCATTTAATCTCGCTTTGGCCGAAGCCGCCGCTTGATTACTCAAAAGATCACGCATCCTTATTCAACTTTCAAATTACTTGCCCGGTTGACCGGAGCGAAGGTTATTGTTCCGCAAACACTATGCGGCTGTCAAGGGGATAGGGGCACTTTTTTCGAAAAAAGTACCGGCGAAACTCCCCAAACCGCCGTCTATATCTATTCGGCCGAAGGAGAAAACCTCCACAGACCCGTCGATTCGCAATTTGCGAAATTTTCTCGAGAGGCCGGTGGCTTCAGGGCGCTCACCCAGTTTCGATCAACCCAAGAGACGTATCGCCAGGGCAATTCGTCTCCCTTTCCTTTTGCAAGACCGATTCTTTTTCCACAGAGAATTTCTGGCGGAGGAGAGCCCGCCACCAGATGAAGCCCGCTGCCATCTAGCAAATCTGTGCCATCGTCCTCCCCAGAAAGGCCAAATGCGGCAGCAAGTTTCCCAGGACCACTCAGTAGATCTTCTTCACGCCTCGCCTTGGGCCGGCGCTTGTACATCACCTCATGACCGCTCAGCGGAATCGCCGCCCGAATGAGAATCGCGGCCGCTTCGCCTTCTTCCCCGGCCACCACGTTCAGCATCCAATGATTGCCATAGGTGAAATAAACATAGGCCGTGCCTGGCGCGGCCACCATCGTTTGGCATCGGGGAGTCACCCGGCCAAAGGCATGGCAACCCGGCTCGGACTCGTGATACGCCTCAGTCTCTACTATCCTCGCCCGGAGCCCGCCAGAGACAAGCTCCCATCCAAGCAAAGCTCGCGCCGCTCCATGAAGGTCGTGGCGAAGCATCTCTCGCATCTTGTTCACCATTTCACCTTCCAGTCGTCTAGATGGTCATCATCCGTGACCTTCCGATAGTTTGGATAGAGTCGCTCTCGTCCATAGATATCGATCAGCGTCTCCTCCAAACACGGCCAAGTGTTCTTGATTTCACGAATGAACCCGTCCTCCGGCGGAAAATCTCCGGCATACAAAAGAACCTCTTTATCCTCTTGGCGAAGGAGAATCGCAGATGGAGAACTCTTGGTGGGCGCGAGAACGTACTCCAAAGGTTTGTCAGCCGTGAGCAGTACCGTTCTGCCTGCGATTTTTGCCCACAGTCCTTTTGGGCCGAGCCATATGCGGCCGGGACTAAGCTTAAAGGACTTCGCTCCCTGGTAGGAACTGTCAGCGACAAACCAAAGGACTGCCGCCCCAGTCGCGTAAGAGAGCACCTCACCTCCAAAGCACAACCAAAAGCAAAACCCGAGAAAAATGATCACCGCCGGCACCAAGACTACAGTCGGTGCATCTCTCAGCGAGGGGGGTGGAACCCCAACGTCGAACCATTGGCCCTCGAACTCCATTTTAGGATCTTTGTATCTCACCGTTTTCCCCCATCGAATCAAACCTGTCACGAGCCTCGGGCCACAAGGTCCCGATTCGGCCAATCAATTCCTGGTCCCGCGGGCACGCGCCAGTGAAGATCAAGAGCGTGCGTCTTTCTTGCCGAAGCCGGACGGCATGAGGCGAGCCAGGGGCCGGCAAGCGGCTCTGCACCCATGAAAAATAAGCTGGTGCGCCAAAAACAACCACGATAACGACAACAAGAAGGACGTTCGTGAAGCTGAACCCTGGACGGGCTTGCTCCTTCAATTCGGGCACCCCGAATTGAAAAGCGGCGGCCGACCCGCCACCTCAGGAATTGGATACTCGCGCATTAAATCGACCCCCGACCACGGCAATCCGCACGGCTCCGCCAAGAACTGCCCGGCCGCCAACGACTTCGCCGCGCCGCTGACCAAAAGAACGTTGGCGCGGCCATTGTGCCGCTGACTCTCGACCGGCGAACGACCCAAGAACCCCACGACATACAAATCGCGGGGAGGATCGAACCAAGCGTCCGCCGAGACCTCGGCCTTTTCATAAAGCAACGCCACCTCGGTACTGGCGCCAACCACCGTGGCCGTCAATCCCTCGACCGCGCGATTCATCATGTAGCTTCGAGGGAAAAGCGGCTTGCCCGCCTGGCCGTTGTCTTCAGGTGCCGGCAACCGGCGCGTGTCTTGAGGACAAACAAAGATTCCTTTCGATTTCGCATAAGGCATCAACTGGTTCCACCATCGATTTTCGAGGGTCGATCCGAGCGCCACAGGAGACAAGCGAGAAAGGTCTGTAGCGTGTCCGTGCGCAAAGTACACATCATCACTGGCATCGACATACAACGCCGCCGAGAGGCCAATCTGCTTGAGATTGCTGATGCACACCGTTCCTTGAGCCGACTTCTTCGCGGCCTGAAACACCGGAAACAAAATCGCGGCAAGAACAGCAATGATCGCAATCACCACAAGAAGTTCTATCAACGTAAATCCTGTTCGCGAATTTTTCAAGAAAATTTCACACCACTTGTCGGTCTGGACGATCCTAGCGCGACATATCGTTCAGGAAACGAAACCATGAAACCGATCCTACCTATCCTCATCGCCCTCGCGGCATTCGGCAGCCTTGCAAGCCTCGGCCACGCCGACCCCGCCAAGCCCACCACAAAGAGCACAACAACCAAGGAAAATAAGAAAATGAAAAAGTATCTCCTCGTCATCTTCTCCAGCCCCTCGTCAGAATCGAAATGGGCCTCCATGACCCCCGAAGAAATGAGAAAAGCGGTTCAAAAGTATTCCGACTTTGCGGCGAAACTTCGGGAAGAGGGCCGATTGGTCGACGCCGAAGGATTGAGCCTGAAGGGCAAAGTTCTGAAGCAGGACGGAGACAAGCTGAGCGTCACCGATGGACCCTATGCCCACGCAAAAGAAATTGTGGGTGGATACTACATCTACACCGCCAACAGCCTCGAAGAAGCCACCGAGATCGCGAAAGCCTGCCCCGCCATTGAGACCGGTGGCACCGTGGAAGTTCGCGAGCAAATGGAGTACTAAGCTCTTATGACTGGGCCAAGTTTTCGAAAGTATCAAGGTCGCCTGATCGCTGCCTTGCTCAGAAAATTTGGCCCTCATCGTCTGGAATCAATCCTGGACGCGGTTCAAGAAGCCCTCGTGCTCGCCTTAGAAACCTGGCCGCATACGGGCGAACCTTCCAACCATCTCGCGTGGCTGCATACCGTAGCAAAAAGGCGACTTCTCGACGACCTCAGGCGCGATCAGCGAGTTTCGAATCTAGAGGTCGCGGAGACATTTGCGGCAGACACGTCGGAGAAGGAGGAACTCGCACTCTATTTTTCTGTCTGCGCACCTGCGCTCAATGCAACCGAGCAGCTTTGCCTCATGCTCCGTACGCTCGGCGGACTCACCGCGCTCGAAATTGCTCACGCCCTCCATGAATCAGAGGAGGCTGTGCAAAAGCGCATCACGCGCTCAAAGCAAAGGCTCACGATGGAGGACCTGGACGCCACGCTCTCTCCCGACAAGGTTCACACCGTCCTGGTCGCGCTTTACCTGCTATTCAACGAGGGATACGAGGCGACGCGCGGAGAATCCTATCTTCGAGTCGATCTGACGCAAGAGGCGCTTCGGCTCGGCCAACGCCTCGCAGAACTCCTGCCCCAACCGAACCACGAGCTTTTCGCCCTCTTGGCTCTCATGCACCTTCACAGTGCGCGGCTTCCCGCGAGGGTGAAGGATGGTCAGCCGGTGCTTTGGAAAGACCAAGAGCCCACGCAGTTCGACCAGCAGCATCTCGCGGCGGGTTTTGCCGCCCTCGAGCTCGCCCAGGGGGGAGATACTCTCACACAGTTTCATCTCGAGGCTGGGCTAGCCGCGAGCATGGCCGCGGCAGACCCGCCAGAGATTCAACTTCAATGGCTTGCCGACATCCGAGACCTGTTCCCCAGTCCCATCGCCGAGATCAGCTACGCCATCGCTTTGGGTGAGCTCGAAGGGCCCGAAACGGGTCTTCAAATCCTCCAGTTCCTTCCTGATGATTCACCGGCTCGGCACACCTCGCACTACCATTGTGCGCGCGCTCATTTCTTGCTCCAACTGCACGATCCGGCGGGGGCGGCCGACGCCTACCGGAAGGCGATCAGCGCCACCATGTCTCAACCCACCCGTCGCTCTATCGAACAAAGACTTTCGCACATCGAACCCATGCTTTAGCCCGAACAACCCAAGAAAGAGGGTGTCAGCAAAAACCAGTATTGCGGGAAGGGAAGCTGTTGACCCGGTTTGAGGTATCCTCTTGGGGATATCTTTGACTGACCAGGTACGCGATGAAAAGAACTTATCAACCTAATAACCGACACAAGCACACAACGCACGGATTTCTTGTGCGAATGGCCACCCGAGACGGACAAAACGTGATCCGACGGCGCCGACTGAAGGGTCGCCACCGACTCGCCGCCATCAAAACTCGATAACGCTAGGAGCAATCACCTGCAAGGCCCCACGAAAAACCGATTCGATGAAATTTTTCGAACCGGGATTCGAGAAAGTGGTTCCGCTTTGCGGGTGATTTCCATTTCTGGGAGCGGTCTGGTTGGCTTCGCCACCCAGAAATCAATCGGAAACAAGCCTCAGAGGAATCGACAAAAAAGAAGAGCCAAGGAAGCACTGCGGCTGTGCAATATAGTCCTACATCCGCAACGCGACTACGTGATCACGAGTAATACCAACTGTGTCAAGGTCGCTCTTCCCGATCTCATCCACGAATTGGGGGAATTACTAAGCAAGACGGAAAAGAGATGGGAAGAACGCTCGGCATCTGGCTTATAAAGGTTTATCAAAAATCAACCTCTTGGATGCCCCCCTCTTGTCGATACACGCCTACTTGCTCGCAATACACCCTTGAGGCGATCGAACGCTTCGGGCTTATAAAGGGAAGCTGGCTTGGCTTGAAGAGAATCCTGAGATGCCATCCCTTCCACCCCGGCGGCCACGATCCCGTACCAGAAAAGAATTCTGAACAATGAGTACTCCAGCAGCTAAAAAACCTGACTTTCTCTCGATCCTGCTCATCTTCTGCGCAACTTTCTTGTTCATGCAGATGTGCAACCGCTCATCAAGCACCACCGAAGGCGTCCTTAAGTTTGACAATAGCGCCGCCGTTCTCACGCAGATGCGGGAAAAGAGCAAAGAACTTGACATTACAGCCGTCAAGGGCCTGAACTCGATCTTGAGTTCGAAGCTGGATGCCGAACAGAAGAGTGGCAAAATCACCGCCGCTCAACGAGACACCCTGGCTCTCGAAGGCAACATTATTCAAGCCGATGGAATGTACAGGAAGGCGATGAAGACCGGCACCGTCCATGATGCCGCCGAAGCCTTCAACCTATACACCGGCATCGAGCGCAAATACAAACTCAATCCGAAGTGGAAAACCCCCATCGAAGTAAAGCCCTCGAAGGAGTTTCCTGCCACCACCGTCACCGGCGAGTCCGTGTACAAGAATATCACCACAAACCTCGACGCAAAGTACAAGGCGGATCGGGTGTGGGGGATTGCAAACGGCTACGCCTTTATTGACTGGCTGGTTGGCCTGACGGGCCGAGTCCCTGGATTCAGCTACGCTTTTGCCGCCTTCATGCTCGCCTGTGTGGTCCGAGCCATCATCTGGCCTCTCGCCCAGCGACAGCTGATGTGGGGCCGCAAGATGTCGCAGTTGCAACCACTCACCAAGGAGCTTGAAGAAGCATTTAAGAAGAAGGACCCGAGCGGCGCGTACAAGCAAACGCCTGAGTACCAACAGAAGGTGATGGGGCTGTATAAAGAATATGGCCTGAACCCCATGTCGGGCTGTTTGCCGGCCTTGGCCCAGATGCCTCTGTTCCTTTTCGTGTACCAGTGCATGCTGCACTACCGATTTGCGTTCGAAAACGGCAAGTTCTTGTGGATCAACGAGAACCTCCACACCGCCACGAACGGTTTTGTGGCTCGAAACTTAGGAGAGCTCGACATCATCCTGGTCATCATCTACGGCATTTCGATGATCATCTCCACCATGCTCACCCCCGTGAGCGACCCCCAAAACGCAAAGATGGGGCGCCGGATGGGAATCGGGATCGCGGTCGTATGGACGATCATGATGTTCTTCTTCCCGCTCCCCAGTGCATTCGTTCTGTACTGGATCTTTACAAACATTTTGTCTTCAACACAATCGCTCATCGCCTACCGATTGCCGTTGCCTCCTCTCGAGAAGGTCAACGCACCGGGCGGCGGAGTGTTCCCCAAGGGGCCAACTGATTTCAGTGCTAATCTTGAGGGAATGTTCGGGCGTAACGGAGGACCAAAACCCCAAAAGCCCAAAAAGAAGGGCTAATTCGTCAGTTTAAGGAAAGCTCATGCAATCAGTGGAACTAACCGCAAAATCAGTAGCCGAGGCCACAACCCTCGCCGCCGAAAAACTAGGTGTGTCGCCCGATAAGGTGACCATCACTGTCCTCGAAGAGTCGAAGGGCCTCTTTGGCAAAACGACCGTCCGCGTCCGCGCCGACGTTCAAGAAGGCAAAGAGGAAGCTCCTAAGAAGGCTCCGAAGAAGCCCGCAACCAAGGCAGTGGCTGAAGTCGAAACGGCCGAGGAAGAACCTGCTCCAAAGGCAGAAAAGCCCAGCCGATCCAAGCCTGCCAAGAAGGAAGCCGCCCCTTCAAAGGCCGCTGATTCCGCCCCCGAAGGCGACTCAGAGGAGCAAGACGGAGACGCAGAAGTCGTGGCATCGCAAAAGGATGCGGACGACCTTGTCGACCTTGTAAACCATGTCCTTGGACTTGGAAACCTTCAAGCCCGTGCCCAATTCAAGAGCTTGAACGGCCGCTATGTGAACCTAGAGCTCGACGGAAAGGACGTCGCTTACCTCGTCGGGAAACATGGAGAAGTATTGAATAACCTTCAATACTTGATCAATGTCTTGGCGAACAAGACCCTGACGGCAGGTGTCCGAGTTACCATCGACGGAAACAACTACCGCAGCCGACGAGAAGAAGCCCTTACGGCTCTTGCTCAAGATATTGCCGCCCAGGTGATTGAGCGCCAAGAAGAAGCTGTGCTTGATGCACTTCCTGCCTTCGAGCGCCGAGTGGTGCACCGCGCCGTCGCCGAATTGGTGGGAATCTCTACCTACAGCGAAGGCGAAGAGCCAAATCGACGCATCGTCATCGCGCCTGCCGCGAAGTAAGACGGCTAACAATATCGGAAATGGGTGGACTTATCAAGTCCACCCATTTTTGTTTACAGGTATCGGATGACGAGAATCGCCTCTTTGATAGATCCGTTCTTGACGACTCGGTCCAGAGTCGCCGTAACCTGAATCCCTGATTCCGTAGCCTCCACGATGGAAGCACAGTGCACTCTCTTGATGTAGCCGACGTGGAGACCAGAGTGCATGACCTTTAAGGCGGTCGCATCGACTGGATTCTCAGGTTCTTGGACCAAGTCCAAGACCGTCCCGAGTGAAATCTCCCGCAGGGCCTGCGAATGGTCCGCCCTCTGAAAACCGACGATATCGGAATAGTAAGCTATTCCGCGCACAGGTTCAATCTCCGGAATGAACTCGAAGCTGTCGGTAGGTAACTTCCCGAAGGTTCGAGCCAAGATTTCTAGATCAGACGCACCCGGCGCGATGCCCCAGGCTCCCAACAATTCGTCAAAGTCTGGTCGATTCCGCCCGGGAATGCGATTCGTAAACTGGGACAAGTATGGCCCACGAGGAAGACGCCTCTCCAAAGGAAAGCCGTGGTAGCCTTGGAACCCATCTGCCTTTGCCAGATCAAGGTCGGGCCCGTCATAGACAAAGTCTACGGTTGCATCTTGGTAAAGCACAACCGAAGCCACGATCCGCCGGGCAGTGTTAGGCATCGAACGCCAACACATCCACAACTTCCTCACTGGAAGCGTGGATTCTTGAACGGCAACGGGGGTCACAGGATTGAGCATCGAATCGTACTTGCTTTTTCTATTATTGTCTCAAAGAGCGCCTTCTCTCGTTCGGAACTCAAGAAATATTCAGGAAACTCCTCTCCCATGCGTGAATACGCACAAACTCTATGAATGATCGCTTTCAATTCTGACGGGTCAAATCCCGTCATTTCGTTGATCATTGTCGTCACCCCTGGATCCACGGCGGCGATGCGCTTGAGAAGATCGAGATGGGTGACTTCCTCGTACATGTCGCCCTCTTCCCACCGCAAGTGTGGGGTCCCCTTTTCGATGTACTTTCTCCTGCGCGGAGAATCGGTCACAAACAAGTGCAACTTGTCTTCGGCCACTTCTCGCAGAAGACTGCTCCCGTTATCGAAGGCCGGAGCAACTGCATATCTGAGGCCTAATTTGTTTTCGTCAACACGACATACGAGGGCCCAATTCTCCTGGTGTCGATCTGAGTTTCCGATGAGGGCGTCAAATATGAACAATCTGGTGAGCGTGGATAACAGATCGCCAAGACCGAAGTGGTCTAAGGCATGCTTCACGGCCTGGTAAGAGTGTTTCTCTCCCTTAGTTCGGTCAAAGGACGGATTCATGCCCGATAAAAGGTCGCCTCCGTGAACCAGCAGCTCACTGGTCGTGGGGTCAGTAATGCCTTGCGCCAGCGACCCTGCAACGGAGGCCCCATCAGCCTCTAAGGTCGAGGGAAAAGTGATGGGGACGGGAACGTTCAGAAAAGTACCGATGTGAAACGCAAGAACTTCTGACCAAAACTCGAGCGGGAACCGAGCAATGGAAGCCTTCCAGTAATAGTCCCTTGACCCATAGGAGACCGGACTCTCTGACTCGGGAGCCGTCGCGACAAACTTTCGCCTGTTTCCCCGGGTCACACCCTTCGTGTCGAGAGCCCAAGTGTGATCCAGTCGGATGGTCCGTAAATATTGAGAAAGATCTTCAACCTTAACGATCTGCTTCATTCAGGCACCTCGCCGAAGAGTGCTTCGAGTTGCTTTGGGCTTCGGATGATGATCACCCGAGGGCCGTCAGGGTTCGATGCCCACTTCCGAATCCTACTACGCTTCCGGGCAAAACTGCGGAAATGCCACATCACGATGGATTCCCGACTAAAAACGAGCCGCCAGTTTTCCACATTCCCGTTGCAGACGGGAGCCTTATCCACAGCTCGGGCAACCGTCCGGCGCAGGAGCCGCCCAAGCGAGACCCACCGGGGATAGTCCAGTCCGATGATAAGCTCCACGCGAGCCAGAGGGACATCAATCCACTTGCCATACGCGGTGTCCAATATCCATTGGTCGCGATCACAAATCTCCTGAATCCTCCGGCGCTGCTCCTCATCCTGAACCTGAACCCAGTTCGCCTCCCAAGTGAGCTGATCCGCCTCCTGCCAAGGGAGGCCAGTCCTTTCAGAAAGGCGCTTTGCCAGCGTGGTTTTCCCCGACCCGGTTACGCCATAGATCAGGATTCTACGGGCATGAAGGTCGAGGGGGGCAGGTTCGTCACCAGTTACTTCTTCTGTTCCCAAGTCATCCCCTTGGTGCCCGTCCAGCTCTTACTTGACAAAAATTCAACGG
Organism: uncultured Chthonomonas sp.; assembly: GCA_964496145.1. GTDB lineage: Bacteria > Armatimonadota > Fimbriimonadia > Fimbriimonadales > Fimbriimonadaceae > UBA2391. The sequence continues at coordinate 9,569 of CAZBXR010000025.1, forward strand.
CTCCGGGAACACCCTTTAAGTATGCATCCCAAAAGGCCGTCGTAGATTGCTGGACCAACAACAGGTGCTCAGGTTTGTCCTCACGCCCGGTGCCAAAGGCATTCCGGAGCTTCTCCGGCAAAATTCGGTTCGCATCGCGGTTCACACCCGAGATTCCGCCAAACCCATGCGTCGCGCCATCTACAAGCTGGAAGTAAAGCGGTCTCGCCGATGTATTCTCATAAGCCCCCCGTCGCCAGGTTGCGTCCTGACCCTTCGTCACCTCGTCTTTCGTGCCCGTCACCATCAGCATAGGCCCCCGCATCGGCTTCAAACTTTGTTTGCGAATCGCGTCTCCCGGGAGATCACCCGCCCCATGCGGAGAGATAACCACGAAACACTTGACCCTTTTCTCCGCCGAGTCTTTCACCGTCGGCAGAGACATCCCCGCCGCCACTTGAGTTGTCCACGCCCCAAAACTGTGTCCTCCCATGCCGACTTTGGTCACGTCCACCCGGCCACGCAACTCAGGAATCCGCTTTTCAAGATCAGGCACCAGATCGAAACACTGGTGAATGTCGACCGGCCGAGAATTCCAAGACTGAGTCCGATCCACGTTTGGCTTCAACAGCAGTTGCCGCTTTTCCTCCCGGGTCATGTATTCAAGGCTATCAAGATGGGTGGGTTGCACGATCACGTACCCGGCCTTTGCCCAACTCTTCACGAGGGGGTCATAGCCGTCCCGGCTCCCATACATGCCGTGGGACCACACGATCACCGGCAGTTTTGAAGACATCTCTTCCGGAAACACGACCCGGATCGCTAGTTCCTCTCCGCCCCCTTTGCGCGCCACCTCAAAGGTCCGCGTGAGCACAACATCTTTCGCGCCTCCAATTTTTGGAGCGTAGGTGGGCCCCACGAGGGCCAAAAGGCAAGGCAATAGAGCATTCATGTCTAGCCTAAACGCTTGGAGAGCGCGAGGGTTCGGTGAGACCTAGGCCTTCGGCGAGATTCGGGCCATCGCCTTCTTGAGAACCTCGGAATCCACCGGGCGAGTCCCGTGAGCGTCCAAGATATGCACCATCGGCGCGACCTTCGAAAATCCGCCCGTGGCCGAATCGAGATCGGCCGCAATATCGAGCATCATCAGCCCTTGGTGCAACACATCTTCCATCTTCCTGGCTTCCCAAGGCTTTTCGGTACGGGATAGGTATTCCATCACGCCTCGAATTCGCTCCGAGCCGCTTCCTGCCGCGGCATAGCTCCCCGAGGCAAACTTGGCTCCTGCAGAATCAAAGAAGTAAATCTGAAACTGCCCCTCTTCCGGGTCATAAATGCTCAGGATCGGCAAGAAAAGCCCCACGCCTTGCATTGCCATGGGAAGGTTGTTGGCCAAGGCCCGAGAAACCTCTTGGACCTTTCCATCTGCCGACATCTCGGTGAGATACATCCTCTCGTAATACTTGAAAGAATGCTTCAGCATCCGGCAAACTTCGATGGAGCGAGCAAACGATCCACTAATCGCGACCACCGTTCGATCATCCAAGGACATGATTTTGTCGGCTTGGTCGTACATGATGAGGTTGCTCATCGTGGCCCGACGGTCGGCGAGGGTGAGGACACCCCCCTGAAAGCGCAGCGCAATGACGGTCGTGCCGTGAGTCTCAAGGTCGCTCGTTTGAGCCCCCAGTGTCCAATTTCGCTCAAAACCGACGAGGTCGGCAAAAGTTTGAGGAGGCGAGACCTTCATTCTCCGCTCCGTTGCCGATACTTCTTTGCCTTGTCCGGATCCACGCTCTTCATTCTCTTCAGGAGTTCATTCGGCGCAGAAGGCTTTGGCACCGCTGGTCTCGTGGGCCCTGAGTCATCCTGAGATTTTCGGCCTGGTTCACCAGGAAATGGTTGTTGAAGTCGGTCCGGCATGATTCAAATTATCTCGCTACTCGTTCGTTATACATCCTTACGCTTTCTTCTGAGTCAAGTTCCCAGGCAAAATCTTGAAGAGGGCTCAAGTCCGCCTGCAACACCCGCCCTTCAGACTCCCACTCGATCGATTTCCAGCTGATTCGCCGGAGTCTCGCGCCAAGATTTTTTACCGCCCACCCACGGGTCCAGGCCCGAGAGAGAGGTGGGTTCTCGAGGGCAAGGGTGAGAGCGTCATCAGACGCAAGTCCAGGGCCCTCTGTGCCCTCCCACAAGGCGTAGAAGAGCCCTTGGTCTTGTCTCACGTCGGCGTACGCGAGATCAAGGCTCTGCAGCCAAGGATCGGACCACTCCAGCCCTTCCGAGGCGCGAAATCCATCGAGCATGGCCTGCTTTGCCACCCAGTCAATCGACTCACCTGCTTCGGGTGACCCGGCTTCGAGCATGTCGAGGAGTTCAAGTCCTTTTTCGGCGTAGCCTCTCAGCTCGACCTCCAAGTCGGGAAGATGTAGAGCAGCGCCAAGGTACCGACGCAAAATGTCGTAGCTGTCTCCTCCCTCGAGGAGCACACTCCCTCGGGAAGCTCTACTCACCATGGCCGCCGCTGCGACCGGGTCTCTCAATTCGATCTCCGGCACTTTCCCTGCGGCGACAAGGTGAATCCCCATCTTCATGAGGCTCACTTTGAGAGCCGTCGAGACCGGATTCATGTTTGCATCGCCGCATATCACATGGAGCCGGATCCACTTTTCACCGTCCGCATGGGGCTCATCTCGCATGTTGAAAAGTGGCCTGCGATACAGAGTCTCCACGTTCGCGGTCTCCATGAAGAAGTCGGCCCGTTGACTCAGTTGAAAATCGCACGGCGCGCCGGTTTCAGACCCGACCTTCCCGGCCCCGCACAGGATAGGACGCACCACCATAAGAGGCACCAGCCCCGCTAAAAGCTTTTCCACGGCGATGCCTCGCGGGACAAGATAGCTTTCATGGGTGCCAAAACTCGCCCCATGAAAATCGGTGTTGTTTTTGTACAGATCCACTTCACGCCCCGTCGCTTGGGCATAGGCCACCGCCGTTTGGCGCATCACGTGCTCACCCGCCTGGTCAAATCGAACTAGATCCTCGATCGTCCAGCATTCGGGAGTGGAGAACTCTGGATGGCCATGATCGTTGTACAGTCTGGCTCCGCAGGGCAAGACATGATCGCTACGAATCTCTCGTCCCGCCCATTCGGGGCCCAGTTTCTTCTCATAGACCGCGTCCTGAGGGTCAATCGCCAAACGGTCTACAGAAAATCCCCGGAGATCGGCTCGCGGCGATTCCCACCGGTAGTCCCAGCCCAAAAAAGAGCGACCAGGGTAGCTCCGCACAAATTCTGCGGAATCTTCCACCTGGTCGCCTGGCCCTCGCCCTTCGATTTCCAGACCGTATTCGGTCTCAATCCCGGCGAGGATTTTCATGGATGAAGTTTTTTACTTTCGGTAAACGCCGAAACCACCCGTACTTCCGAACTGCCAAGACCCTGGGGTCGAACCCGTCACGGTCCAAGTACCAAACTTGATGGCACCGTTCTCCTTAATGATTTCAGAGAGAGTTCCTGTGACCACTTCCGTCGAAGGAATCGCGTCGTCCACCGTGCTTACGGGGAACAACTTGAATGTGCCAGCGGCACCTTCTTCGTCATAGTCGACTTGACCTTGCCACATCGCCGTGACCGTGCTTCCGGAGGAGCGGTAAATCACGAGTTGCTGGCTGGCCGTGTCGCCATTGTTCGGGAAAGCGATCATCGTGACATCGCCTGTGCCTGTCACGACGTCGGTGTGGGCTCGCCAAATTCCGGTCAAGGCAGCTTGAGTCGACAACCCTGGATTCGTGTCGGTCAGAGTGTAGCTGTTGGTGGTTGGACGGCCACCGATGGTCGGGCCGAGTCGCACCACGCCGCTTTGAATCGCGATCGGGGCAAGAAGTTCAAAGGTGCTTCCCGTACCCATACCGCGAGAGATGGCGATTCCATCTCCGCTGAAGTAAACCTGGTCAGCGGCGCCTCCGCCAGACATCGTAGGTCGATCGGATGCACTCATCGATGTGAGGTCAAACGAAAGGTAGTCAGAGAAGAAAGTGGGAATCTTGTCTGACGTATTGTAGTTCACCGATTGGAATTTGTCTTCGTCGAAAACAAACCCAGTCAGGTTGGAGAACTTCACGATTTCGTTATCCAGTCGAACCTGGAGGGCCGTGTAACGGCCAGGAATGACGGTCATATCGACGTCATAGGGCGCGGCGGCCGCGAAAACCGGGCTCGCGCCGATGGGAATGTCAGTAGCCGTTCCGTCAGGCTGAATTTCCATCAGCTTCGAGATTTGGAACGGGAAGTCGGTAAACGTTCGCTTCGAGACTCCAAGGCCAAACTGAACGGCCAACTCGGCCGTGTTCAGGCGGTACTCATCGAGAACCACGCTGAGGGAAGGAAAACCATTTTGGCTCGGATCAGGAATGCGATCCGAAACGCCTTCTTCAAAGGCGAGGTTATCCAGAACCGCCACTTGTGAACCCACCGCACGCCGGTCGAGCCCACCAAGTACGGCGACTTGCACCACACCATTCGAGGGAAGCGCAAACGCAGGATACAGCCTGCCGCTACCACCCGAGGTCGTACCGCCGCTGGTAGAGCCACCAGAGGAAGAACCTCCGCCACTCCCACCGCCGGGGTTGATATCTACAAATTGGCCGCCACAGCCGATTACAGCTGCGGAAGCAAACGCCATGACCATCCACTTTCCGATCTTCGACACGATGTCTTTCCTCGTCCAAGGTGCTTTGCTCTGAGGCCCGCACCTATCCCGATTCGTTCGGGAGCAGAAGATTGACGAACAATCCCCCGCGATAGTTTGCACGGTTTTAGGACTTTGATGCCCGGGGGTCGGGAGTTTTTTGCTAAATCGCGTACTTTTGTACTTCTTGGACGGCTTCTAAAATCTTCGTTCGGATTTCTGGGAGCTCGTCCATGTCGATCTTGGCCGTCTCGATGTGCCGCGGTCGCAAGTGGTTGGAACTCGTGGCAAGACCCATGTCGTAACCCAGTTTGTGGGTGACATGCGAGGCAATGGGCGCACAGGCCTTCAAAAACAGGGGCAGCCCATCCGGATCGGCCGCTTCGATAAACCACTCTGGGAAGTTGTATGACTTCACCAGTTCAAACAAAACATCGCGGTGGTCGAATCCAAAAATAGCCTTTTCGGCGTTGTGCAGCTGGATTTGACTTCCCGGCAACCGGGAAAAGCACCGTGCATAGGCCTCCGGAGCGGCTTGGCCCATCATCGGAATCCCTAACCGGAAACATAGGCCAAAAAGCCAGGCGCGGTCGGGATCCTCTTCGTGGCGCTCCGAGAGATGTTTCATCAGGGTCGCAACCCCCACGGCGTGCTTCGTCATCTCGCGCGACAAATATCCAGACCCTCGAAAAACTTCTGAAAAAACTTGATCGATCAAGATGATCATCGTCATCTCGGCCACGCGGGTGGCTCCAAGGGCCTCAATGGCCTGCTCAGTGGTCGTGGTTGGGTTCCTGGGATCTTCCTCGTGAAAAACTCGAACGGTGCTCAGCACCATTTCCATCAACTCCGGGTCGACGCAAACAAACCGGTCGAGGACCACCGAGGAAGGGGGATAGTGGGTGATCATGCCCAAAAGTCGACCGTAAAGTCGATCAAGATTGAGCGACTTTTGAGCAGTTCGGACCACCGAAGTCGGGCTCCACTCGTTCTTTTCTTCAAAACTCAGCGCGGCAGACATGGTTCCACTTCAAATCCTATATTCGGCAGAAACTACAGATTTTAAGAGTTCGTCGGGTTGCTTTTTGCCCTGCTTATAGGATAAACACGGATTTGAGTAGAAAACCGCGATTAAGGTAGTGTAGGGCTTGACACGAAACCTGCCGATAATGAGGTCAATGAACTTGCTTAGAACAAAGTGGATTATGGTGGGGGCGGTGGTCGCAACATCGGCGATGGCAGTCTCACCCCGAACGAAGCAGACGGATTACTTCTCGGAAAAAGAAACGAATCGGATCGTTTCCTTCTGGAACGACGGCCGTTACAAGGTGGTCACGCCCGCAAGTGCGATCAAATCTGGCCCCGTCCAGGTTCGATTGACCCCCGAGGGCAGTGTTTGGCTCCACTCCTTTTTCAAGCTCAAGAGCCCGAACGGAAAGGTGAACCCTAGCCAAATTCCTGCGGCCAAGAATCCAGAGCAAGCGGCGTGGGATGCGTGGGTCGATGCAAAGGTGAACTACGACCGATACCAGGCCCAACTCGAATGCGTGGAGCGCAACGGAGGCGGCGATGCTGGATACGAAGTGTATGATCCAGGCCCGATGCCGACTTCGCTCGCAGCAGTTCTTCCTGAGCCACCTCTTTTCGCATCCGCAGTAGAACCCAAAGGGTTCGAAATCAAGTTTCCCACCGGCAAAACGCTGAAGTACGAAGACAACGTCGTGATGAGGCCAAACTACGCCTACTATCGATTCTCCGATGGTGTCATGAGCGGCGGGTCTTCCGTAAAAAACATGCCTCCCGCAGAGTTGGATCGGCTGTTCAAGAAAGCGAATATCGACCCCGCCATCCAGCGAGTGCTCCGCGCGGTTTCGTTGCTCGAGGGAGGATTCGACAGCGTCAATACGTACGACACCGGATACGTGAGCGTCGGAGTCATTCAGTTTGCGAGCCTCAAGGCCGGCGCAGGCAGCCTGGGTTCCGTTCTCAAGACCCTGAAGGAGAACGATCCCTCTGAATTCCAAGAGTATTTCCGCCGGTACGGGATCGACGTTGCCGAAACGGGGCATCTCGTCGCGATCAGCCCAACCACCGGCGAAGAGTTGATCGGATCGAACGCGAATTCTGAGATCATCAAAGACAAGCGGTTGATCGCGGTGTTCCAACACGCAGGCCAGCTTTCCGAGGCGTTTCGGGTCGCCCAGGTGCAGGTTGCCGTCAACCAGTACTACCCCGCCGACGAAACCGTCACCGTGAAACGAACAGACGGAAGAACTCTCACCGTGAAAGTTTCGGACGTTTTTCGAAGCGAGGCCGGAATGGCGACGCTCATGGACCGAAAGGTAAATACGGGCAAGATTGATCCACTGCCAACGGTCATCAACCAGGTCATGAACGAATACGGATTGGAAACGATCCAGGACATCGCCCTCGCCGAGTCTCTCATCGTTCAACGGATGAAGTATCGCAAGAGCTATCTTGACGACCTCTCGTTGAGCCAGCCGCGTGAAAACCCATCGCTCACCTCGCGAGGTGGGTCCACCAAACGCGGTGGCGTCCGACCCAAATAAACGATCTTGAAGAGGCCGCCAAGAGCGGCCTCTTTCCATTGTTGGGCCAAGCACCCTCGCCTCAGATACACTGAGAGATGTGGCCCAGCCCGTAGCAATCTACATTCACACCCCGTTCTGCCCTAGCAAGTGCGGATACTGCGACTTCAACAGCTACGCCATGTCGGGGGAGATCGTGGATCGGACGGTAAACGCCATCGTGGCCGAGATTCGGGCTTCTCAGTTTGCCGGGCGCCCCGCCAAAACGATCTTCGTGGGCGGTGGCACCCCCACTTATCTCTCCGCAACCCAACTCACGTCCATCCTTCAGGCCGTGATGGAAACGCATCCGCCTATTCCAGGATGCGAGATTACAAGCGAGGGGAATCCTGGCACGGTAGATATCCCAAAATTTGAGGCGATGCGCCAAGCGGGGTTCAATCGGATCAGCCTCGGGGCCCAAAGCTTTCAAACAGAGGACCTTGTCCGGCTTGGCCGAGTCCACGCCCCCACGCATATCGGAACCGCCGTGGCCGCGGCTCGTCGAGCAGGCTTCGAGAACCTCAATCTCGACCTCATGTACGCCTTGCCGGGGCAATCGGTCGCCGCGTGGAAAATGAACCTACAGACCGCTCTGGAACTACAGCCAGACCATCTCTCGCTCTACTGCCTCACCATTGAGCAGAACACACGATTTTACAAATTCAACCTGCGCGGCATGCTGGACATTCCTGCCGAAGACCATCAAATCGAGATGTACGATCTCGCATGCTCCATGACCCAATCCTCAGGGTTCCACCAGTACGAGATCTCGAATTTCGCGAAGCCTGGGCTCGAGTGCAAACACAACATCGAGTATTGGATGGGCGAAGAATATCTTGGCTATGGTCCAGGTGCGGTGGGCGCATATGACCCGCCTGGACAAGGCCGTGTGAGGTTCAACGTTCTCAAGCACCCTGAACGCTACTCGGAAGCCGTCGAGCAAGGCAAGAAAACTTGGTACGAGGAAGAGCAGCTAAGCCCCGAAGATGTTCGATTTGAGCAGATCATGCTGGGTATCCGCCTCAATGAGGGCGTCTCGACAGAACGCCTCACCCTCAACCAGAAGGGGCTTGAAGATGTCGTCAAACGCGGCTGGGTCGAGCGGAACGGCGACGGGGTACGCCTGACCCACGCAGGCCGCCACTTTTGCTCCCGGGTCGCGGTCGAACTCGCCTGATTAGGCCCACGGTCATTACCACCACAACGGCTCCCTGTGGGGCTGAATCACGGTGGGCGAGCCGGGGGCGTTTCGGGTTTACTGAACCCATGCGACTCCGCATGTGGATGTATGACCTGGCTCGGGAACAATGCCCGACCTATGAACATTTGCGCCAAATGGCCGAGATGACCGAGAGGGCGGGTTACAACGCCTGGGGCATCTATCTCGAGCACCGATTTGCGTATCCCTCGACACCCTGGGCCCATGGGGTCGGAGCCGTAGAGCCAGAGGTCTTTCAGCGCCTCCAGAAGGAGTTCCCCAACCTTCAGATCATCCCATTCGTCAACCTGCTCGGACACTTCGAGGGAATGATGTACACCGAGGAAGGGAAGCAGTACCGGGAAGAATTGTTCACCGGTCTCCAAGCCTGTCCGGCAAATCCCGACTTCGTGGCCTTGTGTAAAAAGCTAATCGACGATGTTTTAGCCACTTTTAGCTCTGAACTTGTCCATATCGGCGGCGATGAGACCGCCCAATTGGGAGCCAGTGAGGCGAGTAAGGCAAGAATCGAGGCCCTCCGGCTCGAAAACCCCGAGATCGAAGACGGAAAGGCTCTCCTTTACGGGCATCACTTCGGCCCTCTGGCCGACTATGTCGCCGCCCAGGGCCGACGCCCGGCGATTTGGGGCGATATGCTTCTCGAACACCCCGATGCCGCCAAGTTTTTGCCGAAAAACACACTCATATTCGACTGGCAGTATTTTCAAGGGTTGCAAGATTCCACGCCAAAGTTGCAAGCATTAGGATTCGAAATTGTCGGCTCCCCGGCGATCCAAACCTACAACGCCACATGGTGCCATCTGGATGAGTCCGAGAAAAACGTGCGAGAAGTCGCCAAAGATGTCGTGACGATGGGCCTGGACGGAGTGTGCATCACGACCTGGGAATGCGGCCTCTTCGGATCATACGACACGATCCTCCCCGCCCTTGAATTCTGCGGAAAAATTTTGGCCTCGCCCGACACCGAAGGCACGATCTTCGATGCTTACGAGGCCGTTTCCCCCGCGCACAGGAAGTGGGCCGAGATGATGTCGCGCGATCTTGGAGCCCTGGGCGGCTCCTTCACACCGGGCCGAATTCGCAGTTCTCTGAAAACGAGACTCCTACTCATGGGTAACCCATTCCTCGCATGGCTTCACCACGGCGAAGAATTCTCAGGGGAGCATGGGGACAAGGTGATCGAACACCTGAACCACACCCTCCAGGTGTCCCCCGGCGAAGCAGAAAGTGGCATCACGCTCTTTGCCCGTGGGGCCGTCGAGTTTATCCAAATGGCGGAGATGAGCCGGCTTGCCTACGCGCGCGGCCGCGTCGAGGAGGCCATCGCCGCGCTCTCTCCCACCCGAAAGCTTTTCGACGATCTGGCGAACGTCGCAAGAAGAACCCATACGCGCATTGGAGGAAGCCTCGCCGACGTGGAGCGATGCAAAACGGCGCGCCGCCACGTGGAGATTGTGATGCAACGTTTGCGCGAGTTCGGCGATGGGTCGCTCGGGTATCTGCCGGCGTACGAGCACATCACAAATCATAAGTTCATGCCGCACGACCAAGCCGCCTGGTGGCTCATCAACAAATGGGCAAACCAGTAGCCGTCGTATTGCTGAGTGGGGGCCTCGACTCCGCAACGGTCTTGGCCATCGCCCACGCCCGCGGTTTCGAATGTCATGCCATCACCATTCGGTATGGACAGCGGCACGCGGTCGAGCTAGAGGCAGCCGAGCGAGTGGCTAAGGCCCAACAGGCCAAGTCCTATCAAGTCTTTGACATCCCGCTCCACAAGATCGGCGGGTCGGCACTGACAGACAATATTCAGGTTCCTAAGAACCGAACCGACGAGGAAATGGAGGCGGAAATTCCGGTCACCTATGTCCCCGCCCGGAACACGGTGATGCTCAGCGTCGCGCTCGCCTTCGCCGAGGTTCTCCACGCGTCTCATATCTTCCTGGGAATCAATGCGGTGGACTACAGCGGCTACCCAGACTGCCGCCCCGAGTTCCTTGAAGCTTTTCAAAGTCTTGCGAACGTCGCCACGAAAGCAGGGGTGGAGGGCCATCCCCTCGTCATCGAGGCTCCGCTCCTTCACCTCACCAAGCCACAGATCATCCAGCGGGGCCTTCAACTGGGCGTAGACTACGGCCTCACGCACTCTTGTTACGATCCTGTGAATGGCAAGCCTTGTGGGAAATGTGACTCCTGTCTCATCCGAATTCGCGCCTTTGCGTCTCTGAACATGCAAGACCCCGTGTTTCCCTCATGAGCAAACTTCGGGTCAGTGAAATTTTCACAAGCGTCCAGGGGGAGGGCGGCTTGGTTGGAGTGCCGAGCGTGTTTGTCCGGCTTAGTGGCTGCAACCTCCGTTGCCGATGGTGCGACACGCCCTACGCAAGTTGGAACCCCGAGGGCCCCATCCAAACCGTAGAAGAGATCTTCGAAAAGGCCCTGGAAAGCAAGGTCGAACATATCGTCTTGACCGGCGGAGAACCGATGATGTTTGATCCCATCGAAGAGCTGTGCGGGCTGTTTCACGAGGCAAAGAAGCACATTACGATCGAAACCGCGGGCACCGTCTTCCGAGATGTGCGCTGCGACCTCATGTCCATCTCACCAAAACTAGCGCATTCCGCCCCAAGCGCCTCGGAGCACCCGGCCTGGGCTGCGCGCCACGAAGAAACCCGAAAGAACTTGGCGCCCCTCAAAGAACTCATCCAGCGTTACCCCTTCCAGTTGAAATTCGTGGTCGCCCCCGAGTCTCTGGATCAAGACCTGGAAGAAATCGAGACTCTCTTGGCTGCGCTAGGGCCGATCTCTCCCAGCCAGGTGATTCTCATGCCGGAAGGGATCACCGAAGAAAGACTCGAGCAAGGCATGCGGGCCATCACTCCAGAGGCTATTCGGCGAGATTTTCGACTCTCGCCTCGCCTGCACATCCACCTGTTCGGAAACAAGCGGGGAACATAGTGTTTGGCCCGAATGTTGCAAAATACAGACAGAACATGAACCTCAAGGCTCAGCCCATCACCAAAACCCTTTTCTTAGCAGCATTGGGAATTCTTTTCCTGGTGGGCGGATGCAACTGGAGAGACGGCGCAAAGTCCATGGGGTCCTCGGCCATGAACCCTCCTCCCGACGGATTTTTGCTTCCGACCGAGCGAGAGAGCGGGTTGGACCGCACCGGCTCCTCCGTCATCGCCTCTGAGGAAGAAGTACGAATCCTGCTCGGCACGTGGAACGCCCTCATCGCTCTCCCTGAGCGGGCCTCCGATTCAGCCCGGCAAATGCTTGCCCAACAGGAGCAAATTGCGGCCAAATATGGCGGCGTCACGTTGATTCTCAAAGAGGGTGATCTGTACGAGATGTCGCTCTTTGGGGTCAAAGTCACGGGTCGCTTCCAGGTCATCAGTGGTTTTGCCGAACTGACTCCGGAAACCATCATGGGGATGACGTTCGCCGATGCCGCGAAGAAACCCCCGCTGGGTCCCGACAAGCGCCCTCTCACAAACGTCGGTGACTTCGAGAGCAAACTGAACCTCGAATACGATCCTGAGAAAAAGCGGTTGATCTACGAGCGGACCACCGGCGAGACCCGATTTATCTTTACACAAAAGGCCGGCACGGGCGTGACCCCATCCAGCACGATCCCCGCGAACGTCACACCGGGGACGACACCTGAGCCGAAGGCGGGCCAACCGAAGGAAAGTGATCTCACCGGGAAGAAGGAGCCTCTGCTCCCCGAAACCGGGACGACCCTCCCAGGAGCGCCGACGCCCCAAACAAACCCTTGAGCCTCACCCCTCAAGCCGCCTTTAGTCTCACTTACGACGGGGGCGATCCCGGACACCGAGAGATCGTCATTCCCGCCTTGAGCGAGCGAGGGCTTGTGGCGACGTTTTACGTCCCGGGGCCAGAACTCATGGAGAATCTTCAGGACTGGCGCGCAATCGCAAACCAGTCGCACGAGATAGGCAACGGATCGATGCTCGACGTCGGACCCTTTTACGACTCCCTGGAACCTTGGGAAGAGCTCGAAGAGGCGCTCGACGAGTGCTTTCCCGACCACCCTCGAACTTCTGCGCTTCCTTGGGAATTGACTGAGATTCAGGTCATGCCCGATGTTCCAGGCATCGTTCGATCGGGCCGAGAGGGCCTGAATCTTCAAAAGCTGACCGACCTCACCTCCCTCCACATCATTCGATGTGACGACCTTTCCGGGTCGGAGTTGATCCAAATCGCGGAGTCAGGGATCAAGCAATCCGCATGGACGATTTTCTCGTTCGCGGGGGTGGGCATCGGTGATCCAAGCGTCGATCTTGCCGCCCACAATCGCCTCCTCGATTATCTGCAAAAGCAAGAGCACCCCGTGGGCCCCGTGCACGAAATCGCAAATCTCTGGCAGCCGTACAGCATTCCGCCGCTTCGACTGAGCTGATTTTTCCACTCCCCCTACGCCAAAAGCCTCAGGATTCTGTAGAATCCACAAGTGCAACCGACGCGCGAAGAATTCCTGCATATGGGATCAGGGCACAAGGCCGTGTTCTACATCCTCATCATTGCAAGCTGCCTGTATGCGGCTTGGCAATTCTTTGGCCGCTATCGAGTCTGGCGACTCAGCAAACCCATCGGGTGGAAGCCAGCCTATATCAAGAACGTTCTTAAGTTCGTTCTCGCCCAGCGAACCGTCGCGAATGACCGTCCCAAATCTGGCGGCCCCATGCACCTGCTCATTTTTTATGGGTTCCTTTCGCTCTTCATCGCGACCACGCTGTTGGGGTTCAACACCTACTCCCCGTTCAAGTTTCACAAGGGAACCTATTACTTAATCTACGAAGGCCTTTTCGATTCTCTCGGTCTTTTCCTCATCATCGGCATCGTGTGGGCAATTGTCCGCCGAGTAAAGTTCCGCCCCGCTTCCACCGGACACAGCTGGAAAGAGTATTGGGCGATTGGCCTCCTCTTCCTGCTTGGCATCACGGGTTATGTGGTCGAGGCCGCGCGGATCAAGTCGAACCCGCAAACGTGGGATTGGGTCAGCTGGGTTGGATATTCCGTTTCCAAAATCATGCCGCCCATCGAGCCAAGTGGATACATCACCCTTTGGTGGATTCACTCCGTCCTCGTCATGGCTTTCATCGTGGGCCTTCCCCACATGCGGCTGAAACACATCGTTCTCGCGGTGGCCAGTGCCGCCGGAGCCCCTGAACGGCCCATCGGCGAACTCGAAGCTCTCAGCATGGAAGAGATCGAGAAGACTGGAAAAATCGGAGTCGATGAAACCGCCGATTTCTCCCGATGGCATATCTTGAGTGTCGATGCCTGCATGGAATGCGGCCGATGCACAGATGTTTGCCCCGCGAATGGGGTGGGAAAAACTTTGAATCCCAAGGAAGTCGTGCAAAGCATCCACCGAGCCAGCATCGACAAGTCGAGCGTCACCGCCGGGATCACCGAAGAGGCGCTTTGGGCTTGCACGACGTGCAACGCATGTGTGGAAACTTGCCCTGTGCTCATCCGCCACGTCGACCTCATCGTAGATGCTCGCCGACACTTGGTAGCAGAAGGAAGACTGAGCGGAACCGCCGCGACCGTCCTTCGCCAAACCGGAAGCACCGGCAACGCCTGGGGAGCGAGCGCAAACCAACGCGAGGAATGGATGAAAGACATGGAGATTCCTCTCGCACGGGAGAAGAAGGAGTTCGACATCCTGTTCTGGGTGGGTTGCGCCGGGGCCACCGACCCCAGCGGCATCCGCACCACAAAGGCCATCGCCAAGCTGCTCAAGAAAGCCGGAATCGACTTTGCGTGTCTCGGCCAAGAAGAGGCCTGTACAGGAGACCCCGCGAGGCGCCTCGGAGATGAGTTCCTCTTCCAAGAGAAAGCCATGGGGAACGTCGCGACGCTCGCCCAATACAACTTCAAGCGAGTGCTTACCGCCTGCCCTCACTGCATGAACACCTTTAAGAACGAATACCATCAATTTGATGGCAACTATGAGGTGATTCACCACACCCAGCTCTTTGCCGAACTCATTGAGAAAGGCTTGCTCAGCGCCGCGAAACCGCTGAAGGGTGAAGTGACCTACCACGACCCTTGCTACCTCGCCCGGGTCAACGACGAAAGTGATGCCCCGCGAGCGATGCTGGGTGAAAAGACAAACCTGAACGGAGGCGCCCCTCTCCTCATCCAAACCATCACAGATTCTCCCGAAAAGCGAAACCTGGCCGAGCCCGAACACATCGGAAGGAAGACGCTCTGTTGTGGCGCGGGAGGCGGCCGCATGTGGATGGAAGAGGAGCCCCATCAACGTCCCGGAAACCGCAGAGCGGAAGAACTCTTGGCCACCGGCGCCAAAACTGTCGCCGTGGGCTGTCCATTCTGCCGTATCATGCTAGATGCTAGTATCAAACAAGTCAGTGAGGACGAGATTCGGCTCGTCGACCTCGCCGAGTTGTTACAGGAAGCAAATCAATGATTTTAGGAATGGGCGTCGATATTGTTCAAAACGAGAGAATGGCCGTGGGCCTCGCCCCGCGAACTCTCACCCCCGCCGAACTCGAAATCATGGGCACACGACGCGACAAGCTCTCGTTCCTCGCGGGAAGATGGGCGGCGAAAGAAGCCGCCAAGAAAGCCTGTCCTTGGATTAGCGGCTGGGATCAAGTGGAGATCTTGAATGGCCCCGCCGGCGAACCCCTTATCACAGTGCAGGGCCTCCCGAATGGGGAGACCCTGCACGTTTCCATCAGCCACGAGCGTGAGTATGCCGTGGGTGTGGTTATTCGTGAATCCGTCGGTTAAGAGGTCACGCGGAAAACCAATCGAGCATTGCCGAGGGCAATTTGGGTGCCGTCGGTAATCTCAGCTTCCTCGACCCGCTCAAAATCCGTTCCCAGCACAAAAGTTCCGTTGCTCGAACCCAGGTCGTGGATTTTCCACACCCCGTCTTCGAACGTGATTCGGGCATGCTTCCGGCTCACATAGACGCCTTCGGCCGTATTCCCTAAATCCACATCGATCGGGCCCACGCTTGGATCGAACCGTCCCAGGATAGCGGGAGCAGCAAAAGCGAAAACTTCGTCCGTCTCTTGCCCGTTGCGGAGAATCGTCAGACTTCCGAGCGGGATCCCACCCGCTTCGGTTTCGCTCTCGTCTCCACCCCCGAGGTCGTCATTCGTCGGCAGTTCAAACTCCGGGGCCACAGATTCTTGACTCAAATCGGTATCCATACTTGCGCTCATTACTCATAAATCATCGGCGCATTCCCACAGAAAATTGCGAGGAACTCCGACAAATTCAAAGGACAAGACGCATTGAAGCGCGCTGAGGGTTCGCTGCAGTCGCCCGAACAGGGCGCAAACCACGCTGGAAACGAACCTTCACCGGGGTAGGCTAAAGTTCCCAATAGGGCATTGCGTGTTCAGGAGTCTCTAAATAGAGCCACGCGTAGCCCTCGGCGATTTTCACCTGAACCATATCTGCCACGGCCCGATTGGAGACACTCACCAGGTGCCCCAAGGAAAGCTCCACAGTGTCCAGCGGCCACTCCACACCGGTCAGTTCGACTCCGCTCGTCAAGCCCAGCGGCATGAGAGAAACTCGCTGCCCGGGACTCGTTGCAACCTCGATAGAATCCCCGGGACGCACCACCCAGCCGAGCCCTCGCTGGAATCCTAAAAAGATCTTAATATCCGGCCGTACAAAACTGTGGAAAACTCCCCAAAAGTGGTCTGGGGAGCCCCCTTCCAGGCCGACCACAGTGATATGTTTTTGCCCTTGCTCCACAGCCCAATCGAGTAACTTTTCAGCATCAGTCTTAGACTGATCTGGAAGGTGAATTTCACGTCGTGCAAGTTTTCTACCTTCGGGGCGAACAGAATCGAAATCACCCAAAACGATGTCGATTTCCTCACAGATTCCGACAAGAGAGTTCGCCCCTCCATCGGCCGCAATCACGAAGTCGGCAGAATTAGTCCAACGTTTTAGCAAAGAAACTTGCATTTCTGGACCTCCCAAAACCGCCAAACATCGACTTGCAATCATTCCGGATATATTACTCGGCCCAAACCTATCAGCCCGACAGTGATATATTCCTACTCAGAAAACTTGAGTTATTCAGAACATTTCATAGTTGAGCCTTGAAAAATGTAGAAAAATTCTCTTATTTGCCTAAGAATGGCGTTTTTAACCGCTTTCAAGCCAAAAAACGGGATTTCACGCCCACCCATGATTGGGGAAAACTCATTCGATGATGTGTATAATTCCACTCCTCAGGGCCGCCGGTCGGGGTCCACGAAGAGTTTCCTGAATGAGTTTCCAGTACACGTTTGAAGATCGAGAAGAGGTCATCCAGCTCCAGTTGGCATGGGCCAATGTCATCAAGGGTTTGACACCCAAGGTGCCCAAGGCACACCTCGACAAGTTCTTAAAACCGCTCTCCCCGAAGACGATTCACGGGGAAGTTGTCCACCTGAATTCCCCCGGGCCATTTGTCTCGGAGTGGGTGAAGAGCAAGTACCTCGGACTCCTGGAAAGCGGACTAAGCGACGAACTAGGGCAAATCGTCCGACTCGAATTCCACAACATCGGCCGAGAGATCAGCCCCGTCAAGTTTGAAGATGTCGGCAAGCTCTCTTCCACCACCCGACCCCAACTCGAAAGCTCGTTTCGTCCAAACGCGAAGTACAAGTTCGAGAATTTTGTCGTCGGGCAGCAAAACCGGATGGCCGTGGCCGGTGCAAAAGCCGCGTCTCTCGGCCCCGAATCCAAGGTAAATCCCCTCTTCATCTACGGCAAATCTGGGCTGGGGAAAACTCACCTTCTCCATGCGATCGCCCATGAAATGGTCGCCCGCGAGCCTGGAATTCGTATTGACTACGTCACCGCGCAAGCCTTCGCGGAGCAATTCGTCCTCGCCCTTCAGTCCGGAAAGATTGACGCGTTCCGCCGGCTCCAACGAAATGTTGACGTATGGCTCGTCGACGACATCCAGTTCATCGCCGGAAAGGACAAGACCCAGGAAGAACTTTTCCACACGTTTAACACACTCCAGCAGTCGGGCAAGCAAATCATTCTGTGCTCCGACCGGCCTCCGATGGAGCTTTTCCTCATGGACGAGCGACTCCGAAGCCGATTTGAATCTGGCCTCGTGGTTGATATCCAAGAGCCCGACACCGAAACGCGAGCCGCAATTTTGCTCACCAAGGCAAGCCAAGATGATCTCGACCTTCCGATGGAAGTCGCTATTCTCCTTGCCGACGCCGTCCGCGGGAACGTGCGAGTCCTCGAGGGAGCCCTCACCAAGCTCGCCGTGATGGCCAGCCTCGAAGGGGGTGTGATCACCCTCGAAATGGCTGAGCAAATGGTGGAAAAGTACTACCAATCCAGCGTTTCCGCAAAGCCGCGATTCGAGCAGATCCTTTCCGCCGTGAGCCGGTATTACAAGATTTCCCGAGACCAAATTCTCTCCGAGAGCCGACAAGCTCCCATCGTGCACGCGCGCCACGTGGCCGTGTACGTCATGAGAAAGATGACCGGAGACTCCTGGAACCACCTTGGGTCGTTGTTCAACAAAGACCACACATCCATGATGCACGCGTATCAGAAGATTGGGGAAAAGATGCTTTGCGACCGCGATCTTGAAGCGACCGTGAACAGCTTGATCCGAGAGATTCGGCCCCACTAGTCCGCGCGGCATAAACCCACCAAAAGAGGTACACCAGGGAGATGGCCTTTCCCCCCTCCACCACCACGAGCGGCCTCGCAGTGACGGCGGGGACGTGGATTTCGGTTGCCGATGTGGCCTTCGAATCCCGGACCGCAGGAAACGAGGCCATGTACTCGTATCGGAACAAAATTTCTGCGGCCCCTGGGGACGCGGTGATGGTGCCGCTCGGGCCGAGAACTGCGATCGGGTACGTGGTTCGCACGCGAGAGGTCACGCCAAGACAACTCGGTTTTGAGACTCGACACCTGAAAGATATCATCGCGAAGGTGGCAGACGTCAGCCTTCCAGAGCAGATTCTCGACCTCGTGGAGTTCCTCGCCGAGAAGACGCTTTCCTCCGTGCCGACGGTCCTTTCGTTGGCCTCGCCGCCTGGAATCCGAGAGCGCGTGGTCACTCGATTTTCGCTCGTCACCCCGGCGATCACGCCGACCGAGCCGCTCACTCAGGTACAGAAGGAGACCCTTCGCGTTCTTGAATCGAACCAGGGCATCCTCAGCGATTCGCGGACGAAACCTCTCACCTCATCCGCGAAGAAGGCTCTTCGGAGCCTGACAAAGATCGGACTCGTGCGCGAGGAGCTAGAACTGGCAAACTCGGCCGAACGCCATCGGCTCACCGGGTCGCTCCGGCTCAGCGGAGACGAAGCCCGTGTGGAAACTTTCATCGCCACCCTCGGAAAGAGGAAGCCCGCCCAAGCCAGTGTGCTCATGCGCCTACAAGGGGCCGCCGAAACCAGTTTTACGCCCCAAGAGATCAAGGCTCTCACCGGAACCACCGACCAAACGCTCATGAGCTTGATCCACGCGGGGCTACTGGATCGAGTGGAAGGCGACACGTTTCAACAGTCGAATCCCCCTCAGTTGAACCCGCACCAGGCCGAGGCGGCATCGAAAATCACCGCCGCGATTCGCGAGCATCGTTTCGAGCCGTTTCTCCTCTTCGGAGTCACAGGAAGCGGCAAAACCGAGGTGTATCTCCGAGCCGCCGAAGAAGCCCTTCGCCAAGGGCGAAGCGTTCTTTTCCTCGTTCCCGAAATTGCGCTCACCGCCCAAGTGATCAGCCAACTTCGAACCCGGTTTGGGCACGGGGTCGCGGTGCTGCACTCGAACCTCCCCCCGGGCGAACGCCTGAGCAACTGGATGCGAATCGCCAGCGGCGAGGCCGCCGTCATCCTTGGCGCGCGCAGCGCGCTCTTCTCTCCGATCCAAGACCTCGGGCTCATCATCCTCGATGAAGAGCACGAAAGCAGCTACAAACAAGAGTCCAACCCGCGTTATCACACCCGTGACGGAGCCCTATTCCTCGCCCAGAGGTTTGGGTGCCCGGTGGTTCTTGGCTCTGCTACCCCCAGCGTCGAGTCGTTCTTCGCCGCAGAAAAAGGCGACATTACTTTGCTCCGACTGCCCGAGCGAGCGGCCTCTGCGCAGCTCCCCAAAGTCCTCATCCAAGACCTAACCCAGCTTTTTAAGGACCGTCACCCCTCCATCTTCTCCCCCCTCCTCAAAGATCGCATGACAGCAACTCTTGAGCGGGGCGAACAGGTGATCCTCTTCCTCAACCGCCGGGCGTTCTCGCCGTTTATCGTTTGCCGAGACTGCGGTCAAGACTTCATGTGCCCTAGTTGCTCAGTCTCGCTGAGCTATCACAAAAAAGCGGGGCGCCTGAAGTGCCACCACTGCGGCTATGAAACTCCTGCTCCCGATGTATGTCCGAATTGTTCGGGCACCCGAGTCGCCCCCTTTGGAGTGGGCTCAGAAAAAGTAGAAGAAGCCGTCGCCGCCGAGTTTCCGGGCGTAAAGGTGGGCCGGCTCGACCGAGATATCGCCCAAAAACGAGGGGCCCTTGAGGAAACTCTCGCCGTTTTCCGCAGCGGAGGCACCCAAGTGTTGGTGGGGACCCAAATGGTCGCGAAGGGGCTCGATTTCCCCAATGTCACCCTAGTGGGCGTGATCGCCGCCGACATCAGCCTCAATATGCCCGACTATCGGGCCAGCGAACGAACCTTCCAACTCTTGAGCCAGGTCGCGGGACGCGCCGGCCGAGGCCAAAAGGCGGGGGAAGTCGTGATTCAAACCCTGAATCCTTCGAACGTTGCCATCGACCGAGCCACGCACCACGACTACGAAGGATTCTATCGCCACATCCTGGAAGAGAGGCGCGACGCCCTCTACACCCCCTTCTGCACTCTCGTGAACGTGGTCTTCGCGGGCGAGAACCGAAATGAGGTGGAGGCCGCCGCAGATTTAGTGCGTAAGGCCCTCCGAGAGGTCCCTGAGGGCACTCATGTGCTGGGTCCGGTCAATTGTCCCCTCGAAAGGCTCAATGGCCTGTGGCGAGTCCATATCCTGCTCAAGCTCATGGACGAACGCGATATCGGTGGTCTCCTGCCCCTTTTGCAAAACCCAAATTCAAAGAGCGTCACGCTCACGGTGGATGTGAATCCGTATTCGATGCAGTAAGAAGAGACGGGTACCCTTAAGGCCTCTCCATGACGGCCAGCCAGCTTCGCCATAAGTACCTCCAGTTCTTTACGGAACACGGACACCAGGTGTACCCATCCGGATCTCTCATCCCCTACGATGTAACCGGAAGGCTTGACGAATCGTTGCTATTCAATGGAGCCGGAATGGTGCAATTCAAGCCCTTTTTCCGTGGAGTCGCCCAACCGCCCCACAACCGCCTCGCGACAGCCCAGAAGTGTGTTCGCACCGGGGACATCGAAGACGTAGGAGATCTTTCTCACCTCACCTTCTTCGAGATGCTCGGAAATTTCTCCTTTGGTGACTACTTCAAGCGAGAAGCGATCCTCATGAGCTGGGAGTTCTTGACCGACCCCAAGTGGTTAGGGCTGGACCCCCAACGTCTATCTTTCACCGTGTTCCACGAAGATGACGAGGCCTACGACGTTTGGGCTTCGTGCCTGACTTCTGTAGGAATCGATCCGTCCACCCGGGTCTTCAGACTGGGTGAGGAAACGAACTATTGGCCTGCAGGAGCGTTTTCCAGTGGCCCTCCAGGGCCGTGCGGTCCCAATTCCGAGATGTTCTATTGGG
>CAZBXR010000026.1:0-862 GCA_964496145.1 uncultured Chthonomonas sp.
TGGGCGTTGATTGTGGAACGGCCAAAGACCGCCGTAAACCAGCCAAGAACTGCTGTTCGGAACCAAGGTCGGCGTGACCCATCCGGAAGGGTAGCTCCTCAGAGTTCCGTCGCCAGTGGTGCTGTGATATTGGCTCATAGGGCGTAGGGGCCGGTTGTTCGCATCTTCCCAGCATGGAGTCTCGATAACCCAGTTGCCGCCACCCTCAGGTTGGCCGCTTCCAGGAGTTCGGTACCAGATTGCACTTCCGAACAAAAGAGTCTCCGAAGTGTTCGTGATTTCGCCTTCCTTGACCGAAGCGCTGGTTGGAATGCCTCCAACAACTCGCCACGGGCTCAAGAATGCGTAGTTGTAACCCATGTTGCTTCGGACCATGAGCGCGTACATGCGCTGATCTTGCGTCATGGTGGCTATGTTCCACCCGAGCTCCCGCGCGTGGTCCGCGATCCGGCGATTCTCGTCCTTCCATGGGTCCATGGGGCAGATGTGAATCTTTGTATTCTTTGTATAGGCCATCATCTGCTGCCCGGGAACGGTGTCAGGCGGGCCGAAACCCCAACCCATGGTATTGCCACCGCTGTTGGACAAGAAGTAGCCTCCATCGTTGTCAGCTGTGTACATGGCGGTTGCCGTTCCCAACTGCTTGAAGTTGGAAATGTCCACCGTCTTGTAGGAAGCAGCTTTTGCTGATGCAAAGACAGGGAACAGGATGGCTGCCAGTATGGCGATAATGGCGATCACGACCAAGAGCTCAATGAGTGTGAAGCCCTTCTTCATGCTTTTCACGAATGATTTCATAGAATTGCTCAAAAGACCCCATCCCACCGATCCGAGCTAGGGCCAAGATAGAAGTTATCTTATC
>CAZBXR010000026.1:872-30427 GCA_964496145.1 uncultured Chthonomonas sp.
GGTTCCCCGTTTTGTTACCAGAGTCTTCAGATCGATCCCCTTGCAGGTGGTGAATTTAGGTTCGCGTGCCGGGCTTTCGGATGGGGATGGCTTCAAGCCAATCCGGAACCTCGTCGGCTGGATAAGAGGTCGCCTCGACTCGGTAAGCCGCAAACAACGGGCAGCCAAAGTCAAGAGGAGATTCAGACCGGTCAATGAGGACGGCGACCCCGGCGACGATCCCGCCCGATGCCGTAAGGGTGTCCTTCACCTCAAACACGCTTCGCCCGGTGGTAAGGACGTCATCTACAAGGAGAATCTTGGCCCCCTCGGGCACGGTCGCACCCCTCCGCAGAACCTTCTGCCCATTCTCGCTCTCTACGTACAGCGCCGAAAGGCCCATCTGCCTGGCGACCTCAAATGCGATAATCATCCCTCCGGTGGCGGGACCCGCGACAAGATCGATCTCGTGGCCGCGAAAGAAGCTCGCGATTTCGGTGCACAGAGCCGAGAGGACATCGGTCCGCTCAAGGACTCGAAATTTTTCAACATACGTCGCGCTGTGGCGGCCCGACGTTAACAAAAAGTGGCCCTCCAGCAAGGCCCCAGACTCGCGCAACAGCGCACCCAAATCAAGACTCATCTCAATTCTCATTGTGACCGAGAGAAAAGAGGTTAGACTTTAGGGGAGATTTCCTTTCATGGAGCATATTCAGCACGCAATCGAGGTTTTAGAGTTCGACCATGTTTTGGCCGAACTGGCCGCCTGTTGCCAATCGGAGGGGGGCGCGGCCCTCGCGTTGGGTCTGCGCCCCTCGGCGGTACCAGCCGATGTTGAAGAGCGCCTCGAACTCACTCGCGAAGCCGAGATCATCCTGGAAAAAGAGACGGTTCCTCACTTAGAGGGGCTCCGCGACCTGGTGAAAGAGGTTCGACAGGCCGCAAAAGGTCGAGTTCTCTCTGCTCCAGACATCTATTCGATCGGACGAGCGCTCCAGGTCTTCCGCCAGATTCGGACGATCGTTCGAGCCCAAGCGACTCATGTGCCGCTTCTTCTTGCCCGATACGAAAACTTGCCCGATTCTCCAAAAACAGAAACCAGAATTTTTGAGTCGGTCGAGGTCGATGGCGAGATTCTTTCGACTGCCTCGGCAGAGCTGATGCGGTTGCGGAAGGCGCAAAAGAGCGAATCCAGCCGCTTGATCGACAAGATTCAAAGCTACACGGCCCCGAAGTATCGGGAAATGCTCATGGATGCCGTGTATACGACGCGGAATGGGCGCTATGTCATCCCCGTCAAGGCAGAGCATAAGAGCAAATTCCGGGGGTTTGTTCACGACACGAGTTCGACCGGTCAGACGGTTTTCCTTGAGCCAGAGGATGTGGCCCAGGCAGCTAATCACCTTCAAGAGACCGAGGCCAAGGTTCGGGCCGAGGAAGCGAGAATTCTTGAAGAACTCTCGAGTCGCATCGGGGTAGATGGCGAGGCCATCGCGACCGGATTTGAACATATCGCGGAGTGGGATCTCACCATCGCGAAAGCGAGGTACGGCCACGCGATGCGCGGCGTGGTTCCCGTGCTCCAAGGGGAATCCTGGTTCTCGATTCAGACAGGTCGGCATCCCATGCTCTCTCCGGAGGAAGCGGTGCCTCTGAGCATCGAGCTAGGAGGGGAGCAAAAGGGCATCCTCATCACGGGTCCCAATACCGGGGGCAAAACGGTCGCGCTGAAAACGGTAGGCCTCTTTTTGTTGATGGCCCAGTGCGGGATCCCCGTTCCCGCCGCCGCGATGCGATTTGGCGTTTTCTGCCAGATTTGGGTGGATATCGGGGACGAGCAAGGTCTCCAGCAGTCGCTCTCCACCTTCAGCGGACACATCAAAAATATCGCCGAGGCCCTGCGTTTCTTGTTGCCGGGATCCCTTTGTATTTGGGATGAATTGGGTTCGGGCACCGATCCCGCCGAGGGTGCCGCCCTCGCGAAGGCGATTCTGCTGGATGCATCGAGCCGAGGGGCGCGGATTCTTGCGACCTCGCACTACGGAGAACTCAAGGTCTTTGCCTACAACAGTCCTGGGTTTGAAAACGCCGCCATGGAATTTGATCTGAAGAGCCTGCGGCCCACCTACCGGTTCATGACCGGGGCCAGCGGAGCCAGTCACGCGCTCAAGATTGCCCAACGGGTCGGCCTCTCGGAGCGGGTGGTCGATCTCGCGAAAGAAGTGGTCGGTGTCGATCAACTCGAAGTCAGCAACATGCTCGCCCAACTCGAATCGGCGGAAAAGCGGGCTCATAAGGCCCAGAGTGAGGCAGATCGCCTCGCCCACAATTTGAGGAAGTTGGAGACCGACATGACCGCAAAGCTGGAGGAGGCAAAGGCGGCGCGTCGAAAGGCCCGCGAGGATGCTAATGCCCGATTGGATGAGGCTTTGCGCGAGCTCCGTCTCGAATCTGCGCGAATCTTTGATGAACTGAAGAAGGACAGGAGTCAAGAAGGATTCTCGAAGGCGAGAGATGCCCTTCGCGACCTTCAAACTCGGGGCAGCCAAGCGAAGTTTGCTTCCGAGAAGGGGACTGAGACGCGAGTTCAGGAGTCGATTTCAAAGGGAGATTCCGTTCGCGCCCAAGGGCAAACCCAGACAGGAATTGTGGTCTCCGATCCCCGAGATGGTAAGGCTCAGGTGCAGTTTGGCGTCTTGAAAATGACCGTTCCACTCTCGAAGCTGGAGCGAGTGGCCCCGACGCCAGCGGCCAAGCAACCCGTCGTTGCCCGAAAGAATTTGGGATTGAAAAAGGCGCAGAGCATGAGCTACGAGCTCAATTTGATTCAGATGCGAGCCGAGCAGGCGGAAAACGCCCTGGCAGACTTTATCGACAACGCGATCTTGGCGGGGTACCCCAGCGCCCGAATCGTACACGGGAAGGGCGAGGGGATTCTTCGGCAAATGACGCACTCTTTTCTCAAGCGACATCGCGGTGTGGCAAAATTTCGAGAGGGAGACCCAGGAGAAGGCGGCAATGGCGTGACCATTGCGGAGTTCGAATAACCCATGACACCAGAGCAAGAACGGCTGATGATCGAGGCTGCCCAGGCAGCGCGGGCGAACTCATATTCGCCCTATTCGGGTTACAAAGTCGGGGCGGCGATCCTTTCAGAAGCTGGAGAGATTTTCGCCGGGACAAACGTGGAGAACGCATCGTTTGGGGCGACGATCTGCGCCGAACGGGGAGCGCTGATGACCCTCATCGCCTCGGGACACCGCCGAATCTGCGCGCTCGTCGTGACGACTCCGGATCGTGGAGTCCCATGTGGCGTCTGTCTTCAGATGCTTTCAGAATTCGTGACGCCAGAGACCCCGGTGGTGCTGGCGGGGGACGAAATGGCGCCGTTGCGAAAACTCTTTCGCGATTTTCTGCCCCAGGTTTTTGAAAGTGACAGACTCCCCCAGCGCCATGAATCGTAAGAACAGAGTAAGGTAAGCACACACTATGGCCCGGTTCCACGTTTCGCCTCAATTTCTGCTTTTCGGATTCGCTCTCGTTGGCCTTGCCGCTTGCGGCGGCGGGGGAGGCGGCGGTGGCGGTTCGACAGGGACCACGGCGGGAACAACGGCCGGTACGACGGCGGGAACAACTGCGGGAACTACAGCGGGTTCGTCGGGGGGAGGTTCCACGATTCCCATCGGCAATGCTCCGGGCGGCGGGGCGGGAAGCTTTGTGATTTACAGCACCCTCGTGGTAGAGGAAACGGGGCTAGGGGTCGGAGGTGTAGAGGTGGAACTCTACGCGGCCGACGGGACACGTCTCGGATCGGTGGTGACAGGTTCTGACGGCAAGTTTGGCCTCCGCACCAACCTGACCGCCAGTACGATTGGCCTGGTTCGGTCCACCATTCCAAGCGGATACTACGGCACGTTCCTGTTCTCTGGATCTAGCTATAGCCCCAGCGTGGCAGGTTGCCGCGCGCCGGTCGGGTCTCTTGCATTTGGCACCGACAAGACTCTTCCCAACTTCCGAGTCATGTTGAATTCAAGCCCGCCTCCTCCTCCGCCTAGCTGTCCCTAGGTCTGAATGACTACTTGATTTGAAGTCCCGAAGTACAATAGACCTCGGTGCTTCATGCGGTCAAATTATAACGAGGATGATCTGAGGGTAGAGAGTCGTCCTGACGGTATTTCTCGTGCCGATGTGGACGAGTTGTTGAGTCTCGCTTCCAAATTGCGATCTGAGACCGGCACTCTCGATGATGAGGCGATCGCCGCTGTGTCCGAAGCTACCGGAGCCCCGATCGAATACGTTCGATTGGCGGTGCTCAGTCAAGAAAGATCTTTGCCCGAGCAACAGGGCATCAAGAGCATTAAGGGTCGATCACGGTCCTTCTATCTTTCCCTCGACCCGATTGTCAGAACCTACGTCACCTCGGGGTACCTCGCCATGGCCGCTTCACTTTCTTCGGTCCTTGGAGACGGTTTAGGGGATCGAGGCGGGCTCTGGGGCATTTTGCTTTTGCTGGCCGCGCTGGGTGGTGCCTACAACTCTGCGGTCGCCAAGGATAAGAAGACGGCGACGCTTGCTGGAGCCGTTTTTGGCGGAGCCTATGTGGTGGGTTGGGCCCTCCTTGGATCCATCTCGAACTATGTTTTTGACTCTGGCATCGGCGGGCCGCCGCCGCCCGTGCTTCTCGTTTTTGCCGCAGTAGGAGCCTTCGTGGGTCATGTCGCGCACAAAGCGTGGAATCGTCGCCGGCACTCTTTCGATGATCCTGCTGATGAGCGGCGACGGTTGCTCTCGCAACTCGTGGAGCTCCAAGACAAACTCCGCTCGGGCGAGCAGACGATGTCCTTCCTGAGCGTGGACGTCGTGGGAAGTACGCGGATGAAAGAGTTGGCTGATCCGCTGGCCGTCGAATTCACATTTTCAGAATACTATCGCTATATCGAGCAGATCATCGGGAAATACCAAGGGACCCTGCACTCGACCGCCGGAGACGGAGTCACGCTCGCCTTCGAGCACCCTTGGCAAGCGTTTCAGGCGGCTCGAAACATTCAGTCTGGATTGGTTGAGTTCAACCAATACCGCAACCGAATCGGGATTCCTCTTTCTGTGCGCCAAGGAATCCATCACGGAACAGTGGTGCCCCAGGGCGACGGAATTCAAAGTATCAACTTTGCTCTCGTCATCGACATCGCCGCAAAATTGCAAAAGGCGGCTCCTGAAGGCGGCGTAGCCGTCTCCATGCCCGCCGCGGGCATGCTGCCGGGCGGTCGAATCAGCGTGGGAGAAGAGGTCATTCGGGTCGATAATCTCGAAGCCTGCATCTGGCGGGCCCGTGTCGCACCAAAGATCGATCCATCCGCCGCTCCGCCACCCTTTAAGGTCTAGCCATATTTCGGGTTCAATAGCGGAGTGAGGAAACGTTCCGGTATTCGAGTCGTGATTTGGCTGTTCAGCCTGGCGGGAGTCTTTTTGGCCTACCAGTGGTTTCGAAACTTTATTATCGACCCCGACCTAGGCTCATTCAATTCGGTAGATCACATTGTCGCGATTGAGCTGAAGAAGGGCGGCAGTCACGTCGTGTTGTTCGATCCGGCCGGAAAGAAAACGGAAGTCCCGGGATACACGCCCAGCACTTCGGAGCGAGACGTTGCCTGGAGCACGGACGGGAATAGAGTTTTCTTTGTGAGTGATCGAGACGGAGGGGCCTTCCAGGCCTATCGCTGGAACCCAGGAAACGGAAAAGTAGAGCCGAGGACGACCGGGACTCGGTCCAAGGGCGGAATCCAGTTCCAAGAGTCTGGAACGCCGGAAGAAAAGCGCACGGCGCTCATCACCTCCGGTGGCTTTGTCTTTAACCTCAACCCGAAGGATGGATCGATTCGACAGATTTTGCCTCCTACCACCGGCGATGCCATGATGGGCGAAGAGCAGGGTGTTCAGGGACAATTCGACGGGATTTATAAAAAGCTTGGAAGCAGCTTCCGCGAGGCCATGTATGGGCCAGACCGATCCTGGATTGTCGCGACTCTGAGGCGCGATGACGGCGAGGTCCTAATCTATCAAGACCTTTACTCAGGAGATGCGCCGAGAGTCCTTGTAGCCGGTCAAAAGGTCGATTTCGACGTGAGCAACGACGGGAAGGTTGCCGCGACGGTGGAAGGCTTCACGCTCTTGTACGACAATCCGGCAGACCTCCCAAAAGAGTTCGTCAAAGATGGAAAGTTGGTTCTGCCATTTCGTCATGCCTTGTTTATCTATGATCTCTCCACTAAGCCGAAGCTAAAGGAGGAGGTAAGCCAGTTCGGGATTTTCCAAAGCCCGGATGACGCGGCGGTCATGGTGGAACCGAAGTTCAACTATGCCGGAGATTCGTTGCTTGTGCAAACGGGCATGATCGACGACGCGGGGATCTTCCGTTGCGCCGGATTGTCCACGATTCCACCCGTTCCGGGTGGAATGAGCAAAATCAACCCTCTTCAATTGGGAGATATCACGGACTACGACTGGAGCCCAGACGATAGCCGAGTGGTTTTCACTGTCAGAACGAAGGGCGGAAATCGGGATATCTGGACGATTGATTCGAACGGCACGAACGCGAAGAACTTGACGAATGGGTCGGGGAGCTTCGCGCAGCCGAGGTTCAGTCCCCAAAAGAAGAAAGGCGAATGACCCGGGCCGAATGGCTCAGACGCGCCGAGCAGCAACTGATTGAGGCGGGGGTCGATTCTCCGCGCCTGGATGCAGAGTTGCTGCTCGCGCATTCGCTTGGCGTTTCGCGTGCTACCTTGCGCATCCACCTTGATGACTCGATCCCGGAGGGCGTGGATGGCCTCCTCGAACGAAGACTTCTCCGCGAACCGCTGTCCTACATCTTGGGAAAGAAAGAGTTTTTTGGGCGCGATTTTGCCGTGGGTCCGGGCGTTTTGGTACCCAGGCCCGAGACGGAGATTCTTGTGGAGCGGGCGTTGAAGTGGCTCGCCGGGAAGCCCGGGGCCCGTATTTTGGACGTGGGCACGGGGTCTGGCTGTATCGCCATCACGTTGGCGCTTGAGATGCCAGGTAGTCAAGTTTGTGCGGTAGACATCTCTGCGGATGCTCTGCAAGCCGCGCGGTCGAACGGCCACGCCCTCGGTGCCAACGTAGAGTGGCTGGAGTTGGATGGATTTCCTCCGGGGGGAACATTTGATCTCGTAGTTTCTAACCCTCCGTACATCGCGAGTGCCTATGATCTCTCGCCCGAAGTCGGCCAATATGAGCCCTCTCTCGCGCTTTTTGGTGGTGAAGATGGTCTTGATTTCTATCGACGCCTTGCCACTGAGGCACCGAACCATTTGAGCCCCGCAGGGGCGATGATTCTCGAAATTGGATTCGATCAGGGAGAAACGGTCCCCAGAATCTTGGAAGAATCCGGCTGGGTCGATTGCACCGTGACGCCTGATTTATCGGGCCTTCCTCGAGTCGTGCAGGCATCGCGGCCATAATAAGAGAAACATGGAGATACAGGTTCCAGAGGAGTTTGCCTACTTATACGTCCGCAATGCGGAACGCCCGATCGTAAAGATTCCGGACCCTGTATTGCGGAAAAAGGCGAGCCCGATCCTGGAAATCACCCCCAAAACGGCGGAAGTCATTCGAGATATGAAGCGGATGATGGACGAAGCCCATGGAATCGGTCTGGCCGCGCCACAGATTGGATTGAGCCAACGGATCATTGTTATTGCCCCTCAAGGCGAAAAGCCCCTCGCGATCATCAACCCAGAGATCGTGGAGCGATCCGGATCTTTTGTGGGGCAGGAAGGCTGCCTGAGTATTCCCGGGCTCTACGGGGATGTCGAGCGTTCGAAATCGGTGCTCGTGGAAGGGTACGACGTGAAAGGCAAAGCCATTGCGTACGAGATGGAAGATCTTGCCGCCAGGATTGTTCAACACGAGGTGGACCACCTGGATGGCATTCTGTTCATTGACTCGGTGATCCAGGAGACGTTGCACTGGGCTCACCCAGGCAGTCCCGACGATCAGGACGTCGAATGAAGCTGATTTACTTTGGAACGGCACCGTTCGCCGTTCCCGCGCTTCGGGTACTGGCTCCCCATGTTGCGCTAGTGATCTCCCAACCCGACCGACCCACAGGGCGGGGAATGAACCTCCAAGCGTCGCCCGTGAAGGCGGCGGCGTTGGAACTGGGGCTTCCGGTCGAAACGCCAGAGAAATCTCGGGCTCCCGAGTTTGTGGATCGCCTGAGATCGGAGAAGGCAGATGCCCTCATCGTGGCGGCATATGGCCAAATTCTCTCTTCCGCCGTGCTCGAAAGCGCGACACGAGGCGGAGTGAACCTCCATGGGAGCATTCTTCCCAAATATCGGGGCGCCGCCCCCATCCAGAGGGCCATTTTTGAGGGGGAGACCGAAACCGGAGTGACCCTCATGCAGATGGACAAGGGGATGGACACGGGTGACATGATCGACATTGTCCGAACTCCCATTGGGCCCGATGAAACCTACGGAGAATTGGCGGAGCGGCTAGCAGAGATGGCGGCCCAACAAGTGGCGGGCTGGATCGAAAGAATCGTTGCGGGGGACTACCCCCGAACCCCTCAAGATCACTCTCTGGCGACCCATGCGGCGAAAGTGATGAAGGCGGACGCACGACTTCGAGTCGCGGAGCCCGCGGACAAAGAATACAATCGATTCCGTGCCATGTATCCAAGCCCAGGACCCTTCCTCGACAGCATCGATTACGGGTCGATCCGCATTCACCAGTGTCGGCTTTCGGAGCGCTCGGTTCCGCCCGGAGTCCTTGAAGTCGAACGTAAGCGAGCGTGGTTAGGCTTTGCTCAAGGCAGCATTGAACTCTTAGAGATTCAACAAGCGGGGAAGAACCGACTCTCGATGGAGCAAGTCATTCCCGGTTGGCGGCTCGCAGACCGGATTCCATTCGTCGCACCCAATCTGTAAAGACAAATCGATACCGGGCTGGTGAATTCTCGGGGGATCGTATGTAAAATTACGGGTTTTTCTCAACGGAATCAGGTTCCCCAACCCCCAGTGTGATATCCTTATGGCGTCCCTACCTCTGCGGTAATGGGGTGTTTGTCTTCACGACAGAGAGGAAATGAACTTATGAAGCGGATTCTAATTACGGGTCTGTTGGTTGCTGGTGCAGTTGCTGCGAATGCAGGACTCCGAAGCGTCAACCTTGTTAACCCACCACAAAACTCAAACGGCGGAAAGATCAACTGGATCAAGGCCACCAACGATGTCCCAAGCGGCGACTTCTCCTGGACTGCAAATTTCAGCGATAGCCCAAGCGGCAAGAAGACCCAAGGTTACTGGGTCGTCGTAAGCCCAGGTCCAAACCCGAAGGGGCATGCTGGCGAACTGGCAATCTTCTTCATGGACACCACGAAGGCTTCGCCAATCCTGACCGCCTACGCATACAATGGCGTAAACGGTTCGAACTCTTGGCAAACTCCTGGTGACTTCATCATGTCGAGCCAAACTGGTGCTGGCGTTGCTGCCACCAAGTCGTTGACCTACACCAACAACGGTGACGGAACACGAACAATCGGCTTCAAGGTCGACAACACCATCATCAACAGCTTCAGCCCAGCAAACCCAGGTTCCACACCTTGGACTGGTGCTTACTTCAACGAGAAGATTGGTATCTGGTTCCACCCAGTCACCGATCTCAAGACAGCCTACGCACATGACGGAAAGCTGACGAAGTGGCAGTTTGGTGCAGAAGGTTGGTACGACGACTACAACGTACAAACCGTTCCAGAGCCTGCTACGATGACTGCAGTGGCCCTCGGCCTCGCAGCGATCGCTCGAAAGCGACGCAAGAGCTAACTCTCTTCGGAGGGTTTCCAAGGTGCCGATTCCCAAGGGAATCGGCACCTTCTTTCTTTATATTGGTACGCTAGACGCCTATGCGGGTCACGACGGGTCTTGAGGCATTATTGGGTTCAAAATTGAACCTCTTGAAGGGGAAGAAGCTGGGGATTGTTTGCAATCAGGCCACGGTGGATCCTTCCTTTACGCACCTGCTCTTCAGGCTCCTTCCAGGCCATACCGCAGGCGAGTTTAATATCCACGCCGTCTTCGGCCCTCAGCACGGCATCTGGGGCCACACTCAAGACAACATGATCGAGTGGGAGGGCTACACCGATCCACTCACCGGGCTGAAGTTTCATTCGCTTTACGGCGAGCACCGCGAGCCGACTCCTGAAATGCTGGAGGGCATTGAGCTCCTCGTTGTCGATTTGCCCGATATCGGGGCCCGATACTACACCTTTCTGTGGACCCTGGCTCTGTGTATGAAGGCATGCGAGCCGCTGGGCATTCCCATCCTTGTCTTGGATCGCCCTAACCCGATCGGAGGCACTCAAGTCGAGGGCACGATGCTTGATCCTGCATTGGACTCTTTTGTGGGGCTTTATCCCATTCCCACGCGCCACGGGCTCACGCTTGGTGAGGCCGCTCTCTACCTTCAAAAAACCCAGTTTCCAAGGGCGAGCCTTTCCGTAGTTCCGTGCGAAAACTGGAGAAGGCAAGATTACGCCGATGCCGCAGGGACGCCGTGGGTGATGCCCTCGCCCAACATGCCCACTCTGGACACGGCCGTCGTCTATCCCGGGATGTGCCTGATTGAAGGCACTCAGCTCAGCGAGGGGCGAGGGACAACGAGACCTTTCGAGATGTTCGGGGCTAGCTATTTGGATGGATTCCAACTCGCAAAGGCTCTGAATGGTTTATCTTTGCCGGGAATCATTTTTAGGCCCATCACGTTCTTACCCACCTTCCACAAGTTCGCGGGCGAGGTGTGCGAGGGTTGCCAGATGCACGTCACGAATCGGATCGAATTCGAACCCGTTTTGGCTGCGATCGCGGTCATTCAAGAAGTCATCCGGCAGGCGGGAAGCCGGTTCGAATGGAGGCCGGCCCCGTACGAGTATGTTTGGGATAAAGAGCCCATCGACATCTTAGCCGGGCAAATGTGGGTTCGCCCCGCGATCGAAAACCTCATGCCCATCTCGGAAGTGCGCGAGCGAATGCGAGCTGAAGTCGGTGGTTTTCACAACGATCCTTCGGTGGAACTCCTCTATACAGCGTAGAATAAGGCCATGAAGATGTGTGTGTGCATTGTCCACAACCGCGACAAGAACAAAATGGTCGATGAATTGGTCCAGGCTGGATTCAAATTCACGACGGTGTGTTCTGTCGGCGGATTTTTGCGGGAGAAGAACACGACCTTCTTTATCGGTGTGAACGAGGACGAGATTCCCGCTCTCCGAAGCGTCATTCAGGCGAATTGTTCTTCTCGGGAGCAGGTTGTGAATGCGGCGCCTTTCGATGCGGGCCCGGCGGGATCCATCTTGCCCATGCCGGTCAAGGTTCCCGTGGGCGGAGCCGTTGTGTTTTTCCTTCCCGTGGAGGGCTTTGAACGGTACTGATGGTGGCTCAAGAAGACCGTATTGAACGTATCGCCGCCACCGGCGCCCATGCTGTACTCTTTTACGGCTCAAAGCGGAGCAGCCTCGAGGCGCGGGCGACTTCACTCACAAAAGCGTGGATGTGTCCGCATGTCTCGAACGGAGTTCCGTGTGGAGTCTGCCAAACATGTCGGCAACTTCAAAGCGGAACCGCGATGGATTTGCTCTCGATTCGACCAGGTGGGCCCAGCCAACTCATCCGGATTGATGCGATTACCGACACTCAAGGGGGCTCCTCGGATCAACAACCCTTGACGGAGTTTGTCCAACGCGCGCCTTTAATCTCGGCCAACAAAGTTGTGGCCATCTACCAGGTCGAGCGGCTGAACGCCTCGGCCGCAAACGCTTTGCTAAAGAACCTAGAGGAGCCGCAACCGCGAGTGAAACTTGTCCTCACAAGCGAGGCGGTGGGGAGCGTTCTGGGAACGATTCTCTCCCGATGCGTCTGCCTTCCTTGTCCTGCGCCCGCGCTCGACTCGTCGCAAGGGTTTATCGACCATCTCGAACTCTCCAGCGAGGATATTGAGAGTGCGGGTTACCAGGCGGTCATCCATTTTCTAGAGCACCTTCCGCACCTGCCGCCCACGGCGGCGCTTGGAGCCGCCGATCAGTTTCGAAAGCTCGCGGATGGGTTCGACGCAAAAGCCATGGGCGGGGCGAGAAGCATTCATGCCGAGCTTGTCCGGTGCCTGGCGGCTTGGGTAGCGTATTCCTTCCCCGAGGAGAGGCAATTGCGGCAGAATCTTTGTGATGCCCACCGAAGAATCCTTGGAAATGGGTCCTTTGCGGTCCAATTGGACCCGATTTTTTGCGAGCTCTTTAAGAAAAAACGCGTTGTGGAACGAAAATAGCGTACGATAGGAGTATTACTCATTACAACAGGTGATTGACCGTGTTTTCGGCTCTGTTTAAGACTCAAACAAATACCGTTGCAAGCCGCGAGGCCTTTGAAGCGAAGATGAAAGCCAGCTACAAGCAGGCTTACGCTTTGGCGTATCGGCTGACCAACAATGCCACCGAGGCAGAGGATCTGGTTCAGGAAACGTATGTTCGTTCCTACCGATTCTTCCATCGGTATGATTCCAACCTTCCGTTTACGAGTTGGCTTTATCGGATCATGACGAATGTTCATATCGATGGAGTCCGAAAGAAGGGACGAATTCGTACCGTGAGCCTCGATACTTCGAGTCCTGAAAACACCAATCAATGGGAAATCCCGGACGAAACAAGCACCCCAGACAAGGCGATGCTTGAACAGTCGATGAATGAGCCGATTCAGCTCGCGCTTCGATCCATGACTCCAGATTTCCGCTCGGCTGTGATCATGGCCGATGTGGAAGGCATGGCTTACGAAGAGATTGCGGAGATCATGGACATCTCGATTGGAACTGTTCGATCTCGAATCCACCGAGGACGCAAGCAGTTGAAAAGTCAGCTGCAGCGAACCTGCCCTCACCTGTTGCAAGGAGAGGATGAATGAATTGTCAGAAAGTTGAAACATACTTGAGTGCGTACCTGGATGGGGAAGTCACCCTGTCTGAGCGAAGAGCCATCGAAAGCCACGTCCAGCAGTGCCGAGAATGCCGGGAGTCGGTGAAATCTCTCTCCATCCTCAAGAGCCATTTGGAGCAACTGCCAGAAGTGGAGATTCCTGAGGGGCTCGAGGATCGACTTTGCCGAGCCGTGTTCGACGGAGAAACCTCTGTTCAAGAGCGAAATCGAACGTGGGGATTGATGGCAAGAGCCTCCTTAGCGGCCGCGGCGGTCGTTTTTGTGAGCCTTCAAATCTGGTCGAGAAACCAAAATTCAAACAGCGTGCCCGCACCCCAGCAGATCGTGCAAACACGGCCTGTGGCCCCGCCAGTGGATGCCACTGGATCGCAGCCACCGCTGTTTTTGGTCACGAATGGCCGCTGAAAGAATCTGGTCTAGATTCCTCACTGTTCTGATCTTCGGGTGTGCCACGTTTGTGGCATGGCCTGCGCCGCAACGGGCAACCCTCGATCAGTTGCTCTTGCGGGTGTTCGAGCGGCCTCCAAAGCTCGCGTACACCGCTATTCAAGACCGTATGCTTGCCTTCCAGCCAGGCAGTAAGCGTCGCTACAAGCTGTATGTGGACGCGAATGGGACCACCATCAGCACGCTCATCGACCTGCAAGCGGGTTCCGTGGTGGTGGATGATGGCAAAACCACATCCGACTATAACCTGGGGTCGAAGACGCTGATGGTCTCGCAGAGCTTTCGCAAGAACGACATGACGGGCAAGGCTCGGGCGAACCTTGCAAAAAAGAACTATACGTTCAAGGTGCTCTTGGGGGAAAACATCTCGGGACGCCGTACCGAAAAGCTGGTTGCCTCACCAAAGAACACGTCTCTTGCAACACGGACCTATTGGTTCGATCGTGAAACAAAAATCATGCTGCGCCAGGTGCAGGATGTTCCTTCGGGCGAGAGCTACACCACGCTCGATACGATTGAGCTGAATTTTAGTTCGCCGCGTCCGCTCGTTCCAACATTGACCCCGGCATGGAACAAGATCACACAGCCGGAAACAACGTTTACCACCACGCTGAAGAGTGCGCTGAACCTCGCAGGATTCTCTCTGAAGACGCCCTCTAGTCTCCCGATGGGCTTTACGATCCAAGGCTACATCATTCAAACTTTTGGTCGGTCAAAGCTGTTGACGATCATCCTCAACGACGGGTTCTATCGGCCCATTTTGCATGTCTACCGCAAGGATTGGGGAGTCGAAGTTTCCGGAGGGAGTTTGGCCGGAGGAGCCCCCTTTTCCATGGGAAAGCTCCAGGGGGAACTTGTCAGCGACCTTCCTTCGGGGGTCGTCACCTCGATTCAAAGAGCTTTCTCCAAAGTGAACCCCTAGGACCTTTGTCAATGCGGAACTTTTTCCCGCCCAATCCCTGTTCCTAGTTAATAGTTTTAACTCTCACAAGAAACGGAAACCTATGAAAATGCCAAAAAGTACCTTTCTACCCATTCTCGCTGGACTCGTCGTGGGAGGCCTTGGAGTAGGCGCGTACATGTCAACCGCCAACCCAGGTCAACCGGCGACTCCCCGAGCTCCATTTGCCGCGAAGCCCGCAGCATTTACTGGAAGCGGCACCGCCCTAACGCTCGAAGAGCTTGATACGACTTTTGCTGCCCTCGCCGACTATGTGGGCCCGAGTGTGGTTCATATTCGCTATGGGACCGAGGATGGAATGGGCGGTCAAGGTTCGGGCGTGATCCTCAACCAGAACGGATACATCATCACCAACGACCACGTGATCGCGGGCAGTGGTGGGAAAGTCACCGTGATTCTGGCGGATGGCCGCGAAATCCAGAGTGAAAAAGTCATCCGAGGCATGGATGCTGCCGTTGACCTCGCCGTGGTGAAGATCAACGCGAAGGATCTTGTCCCTGCAGAGTTTGCAAATAGCGACACCGTTCGCCCTGGACAGCATGCACTGGCCTTTGGCGCGCCCTTCGGGATCGAAAACACGGTTACTGTCGGGCACATCAGTGGTCTGAGCCGATCCAGCGCGATCGGTGATCAAAACATTCGTGCAGTCCGCTCGTACTCTGGCCTCATTCAGACCGACGCTCCTATCAATCCAGGTAACTCGGGAGGAGCCTTGGTGAACATTCGGGGCCAAGTGATTGGCATCAATACCGCGATCGCTGGAGGCGGGGGCGGCATGATGGGGCAGAGCGGAAACGTTGGAATCGGGTTCGCGATTCCTTCCAACACCGCGAAACTCTTGGCCGAGACCCTCATTGAAAAGGGCAAACTCACTCGGGCCTATATCGGATTTGCTCCTCGCGACTTGAAGCCGTATGAAGCGAAGGAAATGAAGCTGAGCGGCGGCGCTCTCATCGAGAATGTGCCTGCAGCCGGTCCGGCTGGAAAGGCCGGATTGAAGGTGGGCGACATCGTGACGAGAATCGGAAGCAAGGAGATTCGAAACGAGCAAGACCTTCGGCTTTCCATGTTCACCTTTGAACCAGAAGAGAAAGTGGATGTGACCTATTGGCGAAATGGAAAGACGATGAAGGCCAATGTCGTTCTGGCCAAGTTGCCTCAAGACATGGTTCTTCAGAATCCTGCCCCCTCTCGGGTTACCCTGGAACCTGATCGAAACTTTAACGAGTTTTTCGATCGATTCCGAAATCAAGAGGGAGATGAAGGGTTCGAGGCTCCCCGAGCCGAGCCAAAATCGCCTGGTCAAACCCAAGGCGACCGCATCGTCCTCGGTGTTCGAGTGGGCATCCAACCGAACAAGGCTCCGGGCGCCCTGGTGGCGTCGGTTCAGCCAGGAAGTCTGGCCGAGCAGCTAGGGGTGAAAGCCGGAGACGTGATCACCAAACTGAATGGTGAGACGGTGATGACCCCCGACGACCTGACGAGGATTCTGGGCAAGGTAAAGCGCGGAGACAAAGGTTCGATTACCACTGAGCGATCGGACGGTGAAGGCTCCCAGTCGATGATGAGCCGGACGTTCACTTACGAATAAGCCCTCACAATCAAAAGAATCGAATCCCTGCGGCGGCTGCCGCAGGGATTTCTTTTGCAAAATGGCCTGAAAACGTAAGTCCGGTATATTTACCTATTTCTAAATTCTAGCTAAACCGGATACCATTCTTTTCACGGGGGTTTCCCCCGCCCTGAGTCCCACCGAAAGGTGCCACTCAGGTTTTTTGGAGGTATTCAGGTGAATAAAGTACTTATCGCATCGATTCTTATCGCTGGCGTTTCCAGCGCCTTTGCTAGCCCATCGACAGTTCAACTCACGACCACAGGTCCAAATTGGTTCTACCAAGAGTTCTATCCAACATTGAACTTCCCCGGTTCGACTTCCTCGCAACCGACTGGTTCGTTCAACCCAGGCTCCTCGCTTGACATCGTCAAGGACGGTCTCAACGCCCATGCTTGGTCGATCCGAGTCAACAACGACGGTCGCGAGTACCAAATGCACAACGAAATCGCCGCATCCAACAGCGGTGCCGTTGCAAGCAAGACTTTCCGAGTTCCTGAGATCTTCAACGGAAACGCGAACGCAGCGACCTTCAAGGTGGACTACAAGCTCGTGGCACTCAACGCAGGCCAAGCATATGTTCAACTCGTCTGGTCCCTGACGAACAACACTGCTTCTTCGGCTCGATACGACCTGTACAGCCACAACGATCTGGACGGCGCCGACAACGGTGTCTCTGACAATGGTTCGTACAGCAACAACAGCTTCAAGTTTGCCGGTGCAAACGGCAACATGTACGCAACTGCGTTTGGAATTCAGCCTACGAGCTGGGAAATGACTAACGCGATTGGTACGGGTTCCACTTGGTCCAAGCTGACTGATAACTCAGTCACCGGGGCTCTCGGAAACACCGTTGCAAATGCTTCGGGCGACCTGAGCGGAACGTTCCACTACGGAATCAGCCTCCTGCCTGGTCAAACCGTGGGTGGTGTAGTGGTCCGCGGCTACGAAGTGGTTCCAGAGCCTGCAACCATGCTGGCACTCGGCTCCGCTCTTGTCGGACTGGCAGCACGCCGACGCAAGAAGTAAGTCGAACCTTCTCTCAAAGCAATCGCACATGGCTCCCTCAACTGAGGGAGCCATGTGTTTTTATGTCCTTCGACGTCCGCCGCCGGTAAGGTGTCGAAGCCGCCCAACAAGGAGGGCGATGTCTGAAGGGCGAATGCCCGCGATCCGAGATGCTTGGCCCGCAGTTTCTGGTCTATGCCGAGAAAGCTTCTCGACACACTCGTAGCTGAGGCCGCCTACCGCGGCGTAATCGTAGTCGCTTGGAATGGAAATGTCGTCGAGCTTGGAAGACTCCTTTGCCAGACGATATTGAATGTCGATGTAGCCTTCATAAATGGCCGCAAGCTTCACTTGCTCCTTTGCCTCGGCGACCAACCGAGTCGACATCGACTCTCCTGGGACCGATAGATTGGCGAGCGAGGCCGCCTGATCAAACGAGACTTCGGGCCGGCGCATCAGCTCAAAAAGATTCACTTTGTTCTTGACCGGCACGGTGCCGATGGATTCGAGCGAGGCAATATGATTTGGTCCTATGTCGCTGCCTTGTAGCGATTCCGTGGCGTGAGCGATGAACTCCATTTTCCGTTGGAGCCGTTCCCACCGTGCGGTGGAAGCAAGGCCGATGCTCCACGCCAACGGCGTGAGCCGCTGGTCAGCATTATCATTTCTGAGGAGCAACCGATGTTCGGCGCGGGCCGTGAGCATTCGGTACGGATCTTCGACCCCCTTTGTTACGAGGTCGTCAATCATGACTCCGATAAAGCTTTGCTCTCGCGAAAAATGAACGGGCGCTTCTCCGCGCGCATAGTGAACGGCATTGATTCCGGCGACGAGCCCTTGACCGGCGGCCTCTTCGTATCCACTGGTGCCGTTGAGCTGCCCGGCGAGGAAGAGCCCAGGGCATAACTTGCTCATCAGACTGAGCTGGAGTTGCAGCGGGTCGGCCATATCGTACTCGACCGCATAGCCAGGAACCAAGATTTCCACCTTCTCAAGACCAGGAATCGTTTCGAGTGCCTTTTGCTGCACTTCGACAGGCATGCTGGTGGAGAAGCCTTGGACATAGATACTTTCCCCATCCCACTCTTCTTGTTCGAGGAATACGGGATGGCTGTCCTTATCCGCAAAGCGAACAATTTTATCTTCCACGCTCGGGCAATAGCGTGGACCCACGCCCTGAATCTCGCCGCTGAACATGGCGCTCTCGGTGAGGTTTTCTCTCAGGACATCGTGCGTGTCGGTCGTCGTACGGGTTTGCCAACATGGGAGCAGATCGTGAAGTGGGCTCGCCGAATCATGCAGATAGCTAAATGGCCCCGCTTCCCACTCGCTCTCCATGGCGAGCGTCTTCGACCAGTCGATGCTCGAAGATCGAACCCGCGGTGTCGTTCCGGTTTTGAACCGACGTAGGTTGACTCCCAGATCTTTTAAGAATGTAGAGAGCCCAAACACGGCTTGATCCCCACGCCTTGCCGCCACCGTCTTCACTCGCCCTTCGTGGCACAGTCCATTCAAAAAGGTCCCGGTGGTGAGCACCACCGCTCGGGTTTCGATCTTGACCGCTTCTTCGCTCCCGGTGGGAGTGACCAAAACCCCAGATACCTCGCCTTGATCGGTCAGAACGGTTTCGACGCGGCCCTCAAGGACGGTGAGGTTCTCTTGGCCAGCGAAGACCCCTTGCATGAACTGCGGATAGAGAGTTTTGCAGACGTGGGCGCGAAGGGTCTGCACGGCAGGGCCCTTTCCAGTTCCCACCCGGCGAATGTGGGTCATCGTAAAGTCGGTGGTGATGCCCATCTGGCCCCCGAGGGCGTCGACTTCTCGAGCGATGTGGCCCTTGGCGGGCCCGCCAATGCTGCAATTGCAAGGGAGGTGTCCAATGCGGTCCTTGCGAAGGGTGATGCACAGCGTTTTCATCCCCATTCTGGCGCTGGCCAGAGAGGCTTCGATTCCCGCATGTCCTGCCCCGACGACTACGACATCAAACTTCACGATTTTGAACCTGAACATGGTACCTCTTTCGGCTCCAAAGACCTATTCTCTTGCGCGAGAATTGATGAGCAAATGGGCCGAATCCGGTATAATCACGACAGTCGTTTTCTCGCGTTTCAACGGCGAAACACTACGGAGAATTACCCACAACATGCCAGAACTGATGTCCCTGAACAAACTTGATCTTCTTCGGCTTATGATGCTCTCGCGCGAAGGAGATCGGCGCGAAGGCATTCTTCTACGCCAGTCCAAAGGTTGGTTCCAAGTGAGCGGAATGGGGCATGAAGCCCTCGGCGTTCTGCAACAGTCTCTTCGACCCGATGACTGGATTTTCCCTTACTACCGTTCGCGCGCACTCATGTTGGCGCGAGGTCTGTCGAACTACGATCTGGCCCTTGCTTACTTCGCGAAGAAGGAATCCAGCAGCGGCGGACGCCAAATGCCCGGCCACTACAGCAGCCGAGAGCACAACGTTTTCAGCGTTTGCACCCCCACCGGTGGTTCTTTGCTGCCCGCAACGGGAACAGCCTGGGCGATGCAACTCGACGGCAAGGATTCGGTTTGTTTGGCCAGCGTTGGCGACGCCGCCAGCCGCCAAGGTGAATTCTTTGAGGCCTGGGCCTTTGCTGTGCAAGAGAAGCTGCCTGTTCTCATGATGATTGAGGACAACAAGTACGGCATTTCGACCCCCACCGACAAGTTTATGGCTCTCAACATCGGGGGCATCGTCGCCGAAGACCACATGGTGAAGATCGATGGCCGCCGCGTAGACGATATCCATACGAAGTTTTCCGCCGCCGTGGCCAAGGCTCGAGCAGGGGAAGGTCCCACCCTCCTTTGGGTCGATCTCGACCGACTGAGCAGCCACACCAGTTCCGACGACCACCGTGTATATCGTGATCTGGGCGAAATCGAAGC
Organism: uncultured Chthonomonas sp.; assembly: GCA_964496145.1. Lineage (GTDB taxonomy): Bacteria > Armatimonadota > Fimbriimonadia > Fimbriimonadales > Fimbriimonadaceae > UBA2391. The sequence goes on from CAZBXR010000026.1 coordinate 20,790, forward strand.
CATGCAAAAGCGCGACCCGATTCTGCTCCTCAAGAACGAATTGATCGCAAGCGGTGAACTCACCGAGGCTGAATACGACAGGATTCAGGAAGAACTGGTCGCCACGGTCGATGCGGATTACATCAAGGCAGAACAAGCCGCTGATCCTCTCGCATCGGATACGTACTCGCACAATTGGGGCGAAGAGCGAGCCGCGGAACGACCTCCGATTGAACCCGGCGCCATGACCATGGTGGACAGCATCAGTCGGACCCTGAAGCAGGGCCTTGAGAGCGATCCGAACTACATCTTCTTTGGCGAAGATATCGAAGACCCCAAGGGAGGCGTTTTTGGCCTCACGAAGGGCTTGAGCGAGACCTTCCCGAAGAATGTATTCAATGCGCCTCTCGCCGAGGCCACGATCATGGGAGTCGCCGTCGGCATGGCCGCCTACGGCAAGATGCCGATCTTCGAACTCCAATTCGTGGACTTCTTCCCGCCGGGATGGAACCAGATCATCAGCAACATTTCAACCTTGCGATGGCGCAGCTACGGAGATTGGAAGTGCCCCATGGTCATCTATGCACCATACGGAGCCTATTTGCCCGGTGGCTCGCTGTGGCACAGCCAATCGAACGAAGCGTATTTTGCCCACACGCCGGGTCTGAAGGTTGCCATTCCTTCGACTCCGGAGGACGCTGCTGGTCTCTTCTGGACCGCAATGCACTCGGACGACCCTTGCTTCATTTTCGTGCCGAAGCACATTTTCCGCAAGCGCGTGAGTGTTGACAATGTTCAGGCCCTGCCTTTTGGTAAGGCTCGAACAGTGCAGACCGGCGCCGATGTGACCGTGGTCACGTGGGGGAACACGATTGAGCTGGCCGTGGAGGCCTCTGAGAAGTTGGCGGGCGAATGCAGTGTCGAGATTATCGACCCGCGATCACTCGTTCCTTTCGACTACGAAGCTGTGCGGGCCTCCCTCGAAAAGACGGGGCGCCTCGTGGTGATTCAAGAAGACACAGAGACATGCGGCATGGCCCAGTCCATCGTGGCGAAGGTCACCAGCACCCCAGATATGTTCAATCTGCTGCTGGCGGCACCTCAAGTCGTCAGTCGAGGCGATGTTCACATCGGTTACAACCCGATCTACGAATATGCGGCTCTGCCTGATCTTGAGGATGTCATCAAGGCGATCCGCGCGACGATGGAGTAAGGGGAGCGCGTAAACCGGAACTGCCCTCGGAGGATTCCTCCGAGGGCAGTTTTTTTGTTTAGCTTACTTTGACTGGAATGGATTGCTCGCTTCGAGGGCGAGAAGATCATCCAGTTGCTGGATTCGAGCTTTGTCCTTTGTGGCTCGGAGTCTTTTCTCGAGGACGACCGACTTGGCCAGCCGGGCCAGTCGGAGCCATCGGGCGTTTGTCGCGTCGTTCATCAGACTCGTGGCGGATGCCTTTTCAAGCGCGGATAGAAGCTCTCCGATGGCTTTCGCCTGTTCTGGATTGGACTCGAATTTCTCTTCGGCGGACCGAATGGCTTCTTGCCAGTCGGCGTCGGAGGGACGCCGGGCCCGGAGTGCGGGAAACTCCTCGCCGAGGGTCTTTCGCCACCGCTGATACTCTTGCAAAGATTGCGGAGTCATGCTGGGGGCGTAGTTGGCAGTGATTGCTGGACGATTCACACGACCAAATGCCGTTTTGAGGCGATCGTCTGTTTGGGCTTCTTGCCCAAGGATGTTGCAAAGGCCGAGCAAGGCCGCCTTTTGCGAAGGCCGCGCCGATGCAAGAACCTCGGCCCAGGGGACGACGGCGATCTCAGCATCGGATTGCACGGGGACAAATCGCCGCAGGAAAACATCGCTGGTGCAGACGGGCACATCTATGGAATCCTCGTGGATGAGCGTCCACGCGAATGCTTCACTCATCCCTGTCTTTCCATCGCCATCGTAGTCTGGTTGCTCGTGCTTTTTCCCGAGTCTCGACTTTCCGGTGAGCGCGGCGACGAAGTATGTGGTGAAGTCCCGATAGTTCTCCTCGCGGACTTCTGGAGTGCAACCTGCAGCCTCGCGCTCTTTGGTCGTGGCGAAAAATCCACAAAGCTTGTTGGGTATGTAGGCTCCCGTGGGGTTGCCTTCCTGGAACAAGACGTTGCCAAAAGAGCCCGAGAAGCACTGCACCATGAGCAGGGTGACGGGACGATCTTTTGGGAGTTGTTGGACGTAGCGCGAGAGCTGTTTGGTTGACAGGGTTTCGCCTTTCCAAAGGTCGAACACGTTGTTATCGTAAGGGTTGAGAGCGGCGCTCGTTTGGAGCCCAGGGGACCCGTGCCCGGTGAAGTAGAGGAGGAGAGGCGTTTTCGACTCGGAAGCTTTGAGCGTTGAAAACGTGGTGTTGATCTGCTCCGCCGTGAGAGGCGCGTCGACGGCTTTCAGGAGGGTGGGCCGGTATTCCAGGAGCGGCGGGCCGGCGCTGGGGCCGGCCCCAAAAAGGAACTGGATGAGCCGAGCCGTCGCCGAGGTCTTTGATTCGAACTGAACGGTTTTTGATGCCGGATTCCCGTCGGCGAAGAGAGTTCTCTGGCGTGTTCCCTGCGGGACGAGATCGCGAACGTAACGGACATTGCTTTCGATCGCAATCTGGTTGCTTGATCTCGCCGGTCCGCCGCCGAAAACGACGCATTCAAGGGGCGGGGCGGATGCCTGAGCGAGGGCTACTGCCAAAAACGAGAGCGAGACCATAGATGTTCTTACCACTCAGAAGCGGAGTCTTGCACCAATGTCTTCAAAAGAAGCGGGAAATGGTGAACAAATTTCACTTCCGCCGCCCGAGCCTCGCCCTCGGGCGGCGGAAGGACCCTCACCATTCGAAGTAGACCTCGGCTTGGAAAGTCCAATCTTTGTACGGACCCGAATCATAGATAGAAGTGCACTGGAAGGATGCCCGGCAAATGTAGCTCGTGACATTCCCGTTGATGTCCTTCGTGACCTCTAGGATCGTCCACGAGCCAAAGGTGACTTTGAAGTCAATCATGCCGCCCCCCGGCGCCGCCGCGGAGAGCCCTAGTCTGGAGTATGTCTTTCCGTATGTGCCGTCATCGGTGGAGTTGAACCCATCGCCCTCTTGCATTGACTTTGGAGTCGCGGTCCAGATCAGCGTATAGATGAAATCGGGCGTGCCTTCGACCGAGCCAAAGCCTGCGTAGTAGAACGCCCCCGGATCGCCGACTCCGCTGTTTCTCCCAGCTTTCCCCAGGTTGTGAATGACGTTCGACTCTCTGAGGGCGGACAGCGGGAAGCTCGGGTTGAGGACGAGCATTTGGGCCCCTCCTTGCAGCTCGATCTTCACAACTGCATTGAGCACGGCGAGGTTGGTGAATGCCCCCGTGCCTGGCTCCACTTTCGCGACGGTGACCCGGAACGTCACGGTCTCTCCGTACTGGGTCTGAGGATTTGTTTCGAACCGGCAGGAGTTCGTCGACGACACAAACGACGTCACCTTTGAGGTGCCGTTGAGAATCCAAAACTGGTCGCTCGACTCGATCTCCCATGTGAATCGGAGACGATCAATGGGCACTTCCTCCCAGCTCTCCATGTTGATGGTGCCACGGTAGGAGACCATCGTGGTCACGGCTTTTCCTGCGCGCATGCCTAGAACTTCCGAAATTCCGAACTCTGTGGAATCAGGTTCGCCGATGTCGAATTTCGGCGTTCCTGCACTCCAATCCGGACCGTTGGTGGTGTTGATCACGTCGATGCTTACCGATTGGACTCCGGTGCTATTGTCGGTCGTTTTCAGGGTCAAAGTGGTTTTGGTGGTCTCGAATTCTCGCCCCACATTTCCCGCACCGTCATCCAGGGTGGCGTCGCCGCCTCCAAAGAGTTTGACTTTGAATTTGAGCTGACTTCCGTATTTCGTGAAGTGGTCTTCTGGGTCGCACTTGATGTTGAGCGTGATGGAATCCCCGGGCTTATAGTCCGATTGGCTCCCCTCAATTGTGAACTTCAATCGATAGATTTGAATCTGGGTGGTGAAGAAGACCGAGCCGAGATTTCGATCTTTGGTGGACTGATAGAGGGAGATCCAGCCGGCAAATCTCGAGGCGATATCGTTCATTCCGGTGAGCGAGTAGACCTTGAGTGCGCCTTGCAACTGGACGAGATAGAGAGCCGATGCGGAGCCAAACCCGCCTGGCATCATCGGCCGCAGAGCATCGATCACGCTTTGCGCATTCGGTACGTTGGATGTGGCCAGCGCCGTGTAGCCGTCGAGTTGTGGCGCGAGTTCGGTTTTGGCGGAAACGCTCGTTTGAAATCCCTGAAAAGCCGCGTTCGATTGATTCAGTCTTGCTGTGTAAGCGTCCAAAGTCTCCGAGTTGAACGCCCCGGGCGAAAATCCGAGGGCGTCTATCATCATGCGTCCCGCGAGCCGGGCGATGACCCCTCCGGCGAGCTCCCTGAGGATGGAGTTGAGCCTTGCTTCCTCGGTGGCATAGGTGCTCGGAATCACCGAGCCAGATTCGGCGAAGAAGTTGGGGCTGAGGACCACCATTCGGTGGAACTCAGAATCGCGAGTGGGGTCGAGCATGCTCGCCGCAAGATCCTTTGTTTCTCCTGCGGAAGAACTCTCGTCGAACGATCCCTCTGAGAAAGTGTAAATCCCAGAAACTTGGGTGACCGGAGTCCCGCCCGGATCTTGGTATCGAAGCGCGGTTGCAATTCGCGTGCCCTCTCTCGTTAACCTCAAGATATCCGGTCTCTCGTTCTTGCCATCGGGGGTCTTTGCCATCGAGAGCGATATGGGGCCCGAGTATTCGCTGGAGAGATTCCAGACCTCGACGGCGGGTCGGGGTGGCTGAAGCGGGCGAATGGTTTCTCGGGTTCTGGGGCTGGCCTTCGAGCCGGTGGCAAGGGGTTCGAGCCCAATGAGGGTTGCTGCGGCCTCAAGCGCGTTCTTGATATCAGAGTCCGCTTTGTTGAGGGCGGCGGCATCCGCCGCGAGCTTCGTCGCGAGCACACTTGTGAGCGTCGCAGTGGCGGGATGTGCCTTGAGAGCGTTGAAGAGTTCTCCTCGCTTTTCCCCATACATCGCACCTCCAAAGAGGATAAAGAGCATGGTCGCGGCGAGGTTCTGGGTATCTAGAACGTTTGTGGATTGAGCGGGATCGACCATGCCAAAGAAGAGCAATTCACTCGTACTCGGATCGATCACGTTGACGATGGTGGGGGAGCCGACTGTGATGGTCGTGGTAAACGGCCCATCGGCCGCGCTGGCCTCAGAATAGGCGGTCATGAGTTTCAGCTCGCGCCCCGCAAAGCTTGCTGGCAACGCCAAGGTTCCGCTGGCGGATTGGGTGAGCGGCCCGGTGGCTTCTCCGCCACTCGATCCTTTGCCGAAAAGGAACCCTCCGCATCCCGAGGTCATGGCCGCGGCGACGGGAGTTGCGGCCGCGATCGCCAGCACCTTGCGTCTCGAGACGCTTGGGGGGATGGTGTCTTGAAGAGGCGGATTTTGATGCATAAGCCAGCCTACCACCGGTATTCGCCTCAAACATAGAATGATAACGCTAAATTAACGTATTGAATCAATATGCAAGGGTGCAAGGTTCGTTTTGTGCAAGTAGCGTGGTGAGTATTGGTCTCAAGCCCCTAATTTTCACCGCGCCTTGCCCCCACCCCCGGCTTTTTAGGACTCGGCCTTCGGCCTCGCCTGTTATGGTTTGACCCCCGCCCGTCCCGGCGCTACCGGGACGTCCCGGTCCGGGGCTGCGGCGCGATGGGGTTTGCGATGGGTGGCGAGGTCCTGTTCTGCCGCAAAGATGAACGGCAACTTATGAAATTTGACAACTGGATGAATCAGGAGTGTATGATTGAGTGATTCCCGTATTTGCACTTGCACGAATGACAAAAGGACCTTCCCGATGAACCTGACACTTGCACTTTTTTTAGTCCTCCTCCAACCGGCTGAGCTTAGCCCGATGGACAAGCCGCTAACGTGGGAATGTAAGGCGATGGCGGCTCCTAAAGTCGTCGCAGAACTCGCGAACCTGACCCAATTGGACCTGAAGTGCGATCCAGCGCTCCTCGATGAGATCCTTCTCGTTCGAGTTCAAGATGTTCCGCTCAGTACCGTTCTTGAAAAGATCGAAGCATCGACAGGGGGGAAATGGGACAAGAGGAGAGAGACGTGGACTCTCCTCCCCAAGCCACAACCCAGCGAGGCGGAACTCTATGCCGAGCGCCTGAAGAAGATTCAAGACGCGCAAGCGGGTTCGTTCGTCAAGATCTCCGACTACGGCACCGAGGAGGACACTCGCAAAGAGGCGAAGGAGGCGGAGGCCCTGACGGCAACTTACTTAGAGAATCCGCGCCTCATCACCGGACCTGAGTACCAGAAGATGTCGCAAGCGGCTTTCCGAAATCCTACTTTCATCTTTAGCCACGACGTCTTTCGGCGCCTCGATGCAAAGGCATTAGCCTCGATTCGCGGAGGTGAAAGGGTCGTGTTCGCCACAAAACCTAACTCGCGGCAACATCCCATCGCGGACCCGGTTGAGTTCAAGAAAGCGGTCCAATTGTTTGCTGATCGCGCCAAGATTTGGGCTGAATATGAAGGGAAGGCTTTGGCCGCTAAACAGAACGGAAGTCCACAAGAAAACATAGGTCGCAAATTTGGCAGCCTCTTAGCCGCTTCACCAGAACTCTTGGTCAGCATCTCCAGGGCAGACAGTGGCACTGAGAACGGGACATACCAGATCGAAGTCCGACCTGCGGATGGCTTTTTGAACACGACTCTCACTTTCTCCGTGTCTCTCGCGGGCCACAGTCCCGAAGTCTTTTCAAAGTTAGAAGAATTTTCAGCCTCTCTTCCCAAGGTGGGTCGCGCAGGCGAGAACCTAACGCTGTCTCCCGATGCCTTTCTCGTACTAAAAAGCTCTCTGCCGGGGCGGGAGGTGGACTCGAAGTCGACACAAGCGGCATTCAACTTGTTGAAGAACCCGATGGAAAAGGACATTCTCTCCTACGGGGCCTCGGAAACTCTCATGGCGATCCTGAAATCTGAGCGCGCGAATGCCGTGCTGAATATCCCAGACGATTGGGTTGGCCTCCCTGGCTACGCCACGCTCCAGACGGAGGGTGTCGTTCCGCTCACCTCGATTCAGGGAAACATCGCTGCGCTAGCGTATAAGACGGGAGTGATGCTCCGGTTTGAAAATGGCTGGGCAACGATGGCGCCCACGCAAGCCATGAACTCGATCTCCCCCGCCCAGCGAGTGTCAAGACGTCTTCTGCAACAAGTGATGGACGAAGGCTCGAAAGCCGTCCCGGACCCCATCCGAGTGAGATGTTTGTTGCAGGTCTTGAATTCGTCTGAGGATCCGTCCTCCCAGTTCTTGTTTCCATATTATCAGGCACTTGGTCAATGGATTGGCGACATCCATTTTCATCGCGACGTATCCCTCGCAAGATTCATCCTTTCGCTCAGTACGGCCGAGTATGCGGGGCTGAAGTCTGGAAAGCCGGTCCAGTACGGCTCTTTGTCAAAGACTTCGCAAAAGCTTTTTGACTCGATGGTGTTCGGGCATGGAGGCAGTGTAGAAAAGGTGCCAGACATCGAAGATGTGACATCTGATCTCTTCTTCGACAGGCCCTTCCCCCGATTCAACTCAGCGCTGGAGCCGACGGTCGCCGTCGAACATGGGGTTCGACCTGAGACGGAGATTCGGTTCGAGCAGGTTTCAAAACTCGCTTTGAGAACGTATCTTGCCTCGAAAAGTGAAGAGGATGCGGTGAACGAGACGATCGAGAGCTTGGTGCGTGACGAACTCATGTCCGAGGAACTCGGGGTGGAGTTCGAGGGAGAAGAAAAGCCGGAGTTTTATCGCCTCCTCGAGGGTGGATCCACCTATCTTTCCGCGGAACTCGTCCCGGGCCTGGTGAGGGTTCACAGGTTTCTCGTCAGTGTGGAAATGAAGCCCGTTGGCGCGTTCATGAGGAAAAATGAGCTCCCTGCTAACATCCTGAAACTATGGACTGAAACGAAGATTCGTGAACGAGAGGCCATGGACGATACCCTCCCGCCAGTACGTTCTAGAATGAAGGCAAGGTGAGGCAAGAATGACCTCTCACGATTGGCTTCTATGCTGATGAATTGATCTTGAACACATCTGGAAACTGCGTTTGTACGGAAAATGAATGGCTGATCTCCCAAACAAAGGATGAGGAGACCAGCTTTTTTCGAGTCGTTCTCAATGATCGAGGGAGCTTAGACTTTAGCTACGGCATCGACCATGATGTATGGTCGCTTGAGATTTTGGGTGGTCACTTTCGAGCCTCTCTGTTCCATGGAATGATCCAGTCGATGCACGCCATCTCCCTTGACCAGTCTCTTCTGGTTCCAGAGATATTCAACGTTCGTGGAGAGAGGCTCGACCCCCTGGTTAAGCGTTACTGCGCTGTCAACATCTTTGATGCGTACTTTCAGTTGATTCCGATTAGGGATTCTGATGAGACGCTGAAATACCAGCTTTCATCGTGGTTTCCGGGACCTTTGAGACTTGTCTCTGTTGAGCTAAGCGCGAACGACTTAGAGGTCTCCGCTATCAAGCTCAAAGAGCTGTACCAAAAGATAACTCTCTTTTGGGAGGAGGAGTGAACATGGGTTTTGAGGCACGCTTGCAGGGCCCGAGCTATAGAGGTTTCGAAAGCTCATTCCTCTTTGCGGTGAATCAAGAAGGGTCGCTATCCATCACTCTCTGGGATTCCAGAACAAAGTTTCGGGCAACCTTTGACATGATGGAGAGCGATCTTCCTAAGGTCGTCGCCTTCCATGAGATCTGCGAACTCATGGCGGAGACACAAATGTTGCTGGAGCACCCCATCGATCCTTCTGAGCCGCTTTCTAAGACCATCGATACCGGTTTTGAGATTGAATATTCAAACTTCCGCATTGACGTGCAAACACATGTTCAATTCTCAAAGAAGCCTCCTGTCAAAATCCAGCTTTATGCGGATCAATCTTATCTTACGATGGTACGCGTGACTCATGAACAGCTTGGCCAGTTCTGCAAGGAGCTTCAAGAGGTCATTCGCCATTGCACTCAGGGCAGCTCGTGAGGAAGCTCGGGTCCAGCCTCATCGAGTGTAAGTAGGCCTCCGAGCGACTACTTTTTTTTCATCCGAACCGGCCTCGCAGGCGGGAGTCCCGACGAAGTCGGGACGGGGTGGGCGGGCAAAGCCGGCGAGGCCGGAAACTTCCGGGGGAGTCGATTGAAAATCGACTCCCCCTTCACTCCTATCTTCCCACGTACGTTCGGATCGGCAACCGAAGCCGAGAGTTCATGTCTCCGGCGTTGCTGTGGGTGGCGACGAGGGTGAATTCGTCGACGGTTTCGCCCGTACCCGCACCGATTCGAGTGATCTCGACAGAGACGCTCACGGGGTCGCCGTTTGAGTTCACCGGAGCTGTCGCCGGATTTATCGACGCCGAGTACTGGGTGGTATCTAGACCCGTGACGGTGAAGGTGTATTGTCCTGCCTTGTTCGTCACCACCTGGTCGAAGTCCACGGAGTAAGTGGTTGTTTTATCCGGGTCTGCCATGGAGACTCCCAAGAGAAGGAGTTCTTTGCTGCCGTATTCAACGAACCTGATCTCATCCAGATG
>CAZBXR010000027.1:0-28595 GCA_964496145.1 uncultured Chthonomonas sp.
TGTCTGGGATAGCATCGAACTCTGCGCCTTCGATGTCCATTTTGAGAACGTCGATGTGGCGGTGCCCGAGTTCATCGGCGAGGGTCTTGATCTTTCGGACCTCGATGGACGTTCCCTTGGTGTCGACGCCAAGATCGGCGGAGCCCAAAATTGTCCCGCTCGTTTGCTCCTCGGTCGATTGAGATCGAATCTCTACTTGGCCATCAAACCCCGCGAGCCCGCGAAGATCAAAGATGAAACGAGGGTCGTACCCTTGCGCCGCAATCCATTGGTCCAGGTCTGGTGTCGGATCGAACGCGTAGACCTTACATCCGTGCTGCTCAATCATGCCGATATCCCAGCTCGCGTCGTGGCCAATTCCAAAGCTGTAGACGATACTGTCGGCATTCACGAGGCTCGGCGTGATGGTCCACCCGCCGTAGTCGGTGCCGTAGGTTACTTTCGGAATGCTTACTTCCTCTTTGAACCATGGAAGCTTTCCCAGCACCATTTTCGCAAAGTGTTTCACACGACTTCGGACTGGTAGCGGCGGCGTTGCAAATTTGGTGCTCATTCCCTTAAAAACCCTTTTCTATGTTCCACATTTTGGCAGGGAACCTACGAGGCGGTTTCCGCTCCGAGGAATTCGACGCCGGCCATGCGGCGATAGGCCTCGGGTGATTCACCATAGGTGGTTCGGAACAGGCGGTGGAGGTAGCTGAGGCTATGGATTCCCACTCGCTCGGCAATATCCTGGAGGGGAAGGTCTGTCCCGGCAAGAAACTCTCGTACCCGCTGCATTCGAATGCCGTTGAGGAGTTCGGTCGGCGACTGATTGAGATGACGTCGGGTGACTCGGCAAAGGTGGGGAAGGGTGACACCGCAGGCCTCGACAAAGTAGTCGAGGCCCTTCATCAGGTTCTCATCATCTTCCATCTCTTTGATCGCGTCGTTCAGCCATTCGGGAGCTTCGTTTGCTGCCTCAAGAATTCGATACATTCGAGCGACGAAACAGAAGAACTCGTGGAGTTCGAGAGCATCTCCTCCCTCGGTGCCCCGGGCGACAAGGTCCTCGGCGATCCACTGCGTCACGTCGTATTCATCGTCATCGAGAACGAGGCTGAGCGGATCACGAGGATCTTCGATCGTGCTTACAATCTTGTGTAACCCAGCTCCTTGTGTGAAGTTGCGCCACGAGTTGCTCGGGAAAGAGACCTGGATCATATCCAAATCTGGTGTGGGGTCCTCGAAGTGGTGAGTGTCCTTTGAGCGGATGAAGATCAAATCCCCTTCTTCAAGGCGTTGCGATGTCCCGTTGATGATGTGGGCACACGATCCCCCTTGGACAAAAAGCACTTCATTAAAATCATGCGTGTGCGATTGGGAAAAGTGGCGGATTTTGCTTGCGGTGATGTGGCAGGCCACATAGGGAAGTCCGCCGCCGAGCTGAGCATAACGTAGACATGGAGACCCGATCATTGCTTCACCTTGAACTTACGGCTGAATTCTACCGCAAATGACAAGGAATGACTGTGAAGAAATGAATTCTCTGCTCAACCGAGGGCTTGTGAGCAAAGAGAGTTCACCAGCCTCATCGGGGCTAAAGCCGGAATTGGTACTGAATAAAGTAGTAGTTCATGGACTTCGCGCTGTTTCCAAGGAACGACTTCATGAACTTTCCGGGTTGAAAAGCCGCGAATCCCGCGACCCATTCTGTTTGGGAATTTGGACGGAAGTAGGTACGGATATTGATTTCCGATCCTACATCGGACCCTGCGGCACCGGTGGGATCAAAGTACTCGGCGCCGCTCCTTCGGATAGCCAAACCATTGTTACCAAACAACCGCTCTTTCTTGTTAAAGAGATCAAACTTACGGTAGTTCGCCTCGAACTCCCAGGCTTTCGCGGGCTTGGAGTTGATCCCGAGGACAAACTCGCGGATGTTTCGCCCCCCGATCACATCGCCAATTCCGTAGTAAGAGTTTGTACGTGGAAAGTACCATTCAAAGGTGCTGGTTTTGGTCGCGCTCTGGCCACCGCTCACCCACCCCAACTCGGCAATGGCGCGAGTTTTCGAGTCGATGGGGGTCGATCCATCAAGCCTTACCTGCCATGCGGCGAGGTCCTTTCCTTCCGAGGTTCCTAACTGGCCCGCAACGAAGTAACCGAATGTTTGCTTGCCCAGCTTAAGTTCATTTTCCTGCGCTAGAGTGAAGACGCTTGTGCTCTTCCCGCTTACCTTTGCGGCCTTCAAAGCGGCGTAGGTGAGCTCGGTGCCACGCGACCGAGAGAGCGAGAAAAACCGGGCATTTTGGGGGCGGCTGTAGATTCCAAGACTGGGATAAAAGGCGATCGCCTCCCACTCCTTCGATTTAACTCTGAGCCCGTCTTGGGTGCGCGAGGAAGCGCCCCAGTTGGGAATTCCCACAAGCCGTCCCTTTCCAATCTGTATTCTCTGGCGGCCCAACTGCCAGTCGGCACCATTCTTTTCAGTTCGTCTGATGCTCGCCAGGTACACCTCAAGGTCCTCTTGGCTGTTATTGCGGGCTTTTGACCAATGGAGGTTGTGAAGGAATTGGACCGCAAACTCGCCGGTAATCCCCGACTTCTTGTCCACGATCCGGCTCCCGATCCTCCACCGCGAGGCCAACAACGTGCGGTCATCTTGGGCGGGGAGCAGGTCCCTGTTTTCGTTGCGCTCTAACCGCTCCCGGATCTCGAGAATGGGTTTCGTCTCAAAGCGTTGGATCGTGGTGGCAGGGGCAGGCAAGAGGAACGACATAATGTTAAGACTTTAACATTATCCCTGATTCTGAAATGAACCCATCAAAGGTTCTTCGGGGTGAAACTCGTTCCACATCCACAAGATCGGGCAGAATTTGGATTGTTAAAAGCAAATCCCCCACCCAACAGGTTTCCGGTGTAGACCAGTTCGGCTCCCACAAGAAAAGCGGCTGACTTTGGATCGCAGACGATCTTGGTGTCCTCAACGATGAGGACCAAATCCCCTTCTCGCTCTTGGGTATCGATTCGAAAGAGGTATTCGAAGCCCGAACAGCCACCTCCCTTGACACCGATTCGCAAAAAGGAGTTTGGCTCCCCCTTTCGAGAGAGAAGTCTTTTGATCTGAGTGACCGCTCCAGATTCTATCGTAACGGGGAAATCCAAGGTTATTCCACCCCCAGTTTCTCCGGTCGCTTGTCCATGACGGGAATGCTAGAGAGAGGCACCATGTTAGAGGCAACCTTTGAATCGACGAGGTCTTGCAGAGTGATTCCTGCCAAAGATCCATCGATGGCCGTCTGCACACGAGACCAAAGCCCGCGTATCGCGCAATCGTTGTGGTGGACACATTCAGCGATCAGGCCAGAATGGCGATCACAAAAAGCTTCATCGTAGACTTTGCCACCTAGGGCTGCAAGGACGTTAGAAATGCGAATATCCGTAGGTTTCTTTGCCAGACGATAACCGCCAGTCTGTCCACGAGAGCTCGAGATGAAACCTTCTTTGCGGAGCAAAGCGAGCATCTTCGCCGCATGAGGCTCGGTGATTCCTTCGCGGGCTGCGATGGCAGGAATCGTCGCCGAACCATCATCGCCAAACTTGGCGATTGCAATGAGACATCGAAGTCCGAATTCTTCCTGTGCGCTGAATTTCATAAGAGTCCTAGTTGAAGCTTGACGTGGTCCGCCATCCGGTCCATCGTAAAGGGTGGATCCCACGTCAAATCCACTTTTACGGATTTGATCCCTGGGATCGCGGCCATCGAATTGTGTACATCCACGGGCAGGCTCTCCGCCACCGGGCAATTGGGCGAGGTCAATGTCATGAGAACATGACAATGCGCATTCTCATCCACCTTCACGTCGTAGATCAGCCCCAGATCGTAAATGTTCACCGGCAACTCAGGATCGTAGATCGTTTGCAGAGTCTCGATGGCCTCTCCTTCGAGAATCGAACGCTGAATGCTGTTCAATTCCGATTCTGGTTCCTGATTGGGCAAATCAATGGGTTGAGGCATCTTTTTCTCCTAGGGCCGACAGCAAAGTGTGCCAAGCGAGGGTCACGCACTTCACGCGCATGGGGTACTCCCGTATGGGAACAAGGGCAGACAGGGGGCCGAGATCGTCTCCCGAGCCTTCACGATCGACTAAGCTTGCCCGCAGCCTTTTAAACAACTGCTTGGCTTCCTCGACTGTCTTTCCCTGTACCTGCTCGGTGAGGAGTGAGGCCGAGGCCGTGGAGATCGCACAGCCGCATCCGTCAAATCGAACAGAGGTGATGACGTTATCAACCACCCGAAGCGTGAGGTGAACTTCGTCTCCGCAGAGCGGATTCGTAGCTTCTGCCGAATGTGTCGCATCCTCCACTTTCCCTTTGTTTCGGGGAGAGCGTCCATGATCCACGATCAACTCTTGGTAGAGCTCTTGAATCTCCATGAGCATGCCTTTACAATCTGTCCTACTTAGTATAGTTTACCAGAGGCAAACCTGAGGAAAGGATGGTTCAAGGCCTATGCATGAAAACTTCTTCTTCGTTCGATCCGAGGGATTTGTGCGTGATGAGGGTCAGAGTCCATAGACCTGCGACTGCGATGGCTCCCCACACGAGGAGGGGATGAATCAGCATCAGGAGAGACCCTCCGACCAGCAGGGCCAGGAGAATAACGAACCAAATGCGTGTAACTTCCATTTGTTTTGTCCTCGCAAGAGAATCTCTACATTAGAATCTGACGAGAGTTACAGGGCGATTGGTGCCCGTTCTAGCCGAAAGTCCTATCCAAATACTTCGATCACACGCCGTAGACCCGATTCGAGTTGATCAATTTCTGCATGGGTATTTGTGAAATTGAGGCTCACCCGTGTGAGGGCAGGGACTGCCAAGCGCCTCATGAGAGGCATGCAGCAGTGGTGGCCCGTGCGCACGGCGATCCCAGCAGAGTCCAAAATCGTCCCCACATCGTGAGGGTGGGCACCCTCGAATGAGAAGCTCGCGATGCAAGTTTTCGACGGCGCCTCGCCATACACTTTGACTTCAGGGAATTTGGCGAGAGTGTTCTTAAGCTTTTCCAGGAGAGCTTCTTCATGTCCTTGGAGACTCGCTCGGTCTTGCGATCCCAACCAATCGATCGCCGCGCCCCACCCGATCACTCCCGCGATGTTCGGAGTGCCGGTTTCAAATCGATTTGGAACCTCGCGGAACGTGGTTTTCTCATAGCTGACCTTGTGAATCATGTCACCACCATATTGATAAGGCGGCATGGAATCCAGTAGCTCTTTGCGGCCATAGAGCGCCCCCGTGCCGGTGGGACCAAACATCTTATGCCCAGACATGGCGTAGAAATCGACATCGAGGTCTTGGACCGAGACAGCGCCATGAGCTAGTGCCTGAGCGCCATCAACGGAAATGAGACTGCCATGCTCATGGGCGAGTCGGGCCATCACTTTGATAGGGTTGATCGTTCCCAAAACGTTCGACACGTGGGTCACCGCGACCATCTTCACGCCTCCATCTTTCAGAAGAGACTCATAGGCGTCGAGGTCAATCGTGCCCTCATCGGTGATAGGAATCGGCTCGAAGGAAGCCCCGCGCGCCTCGGCGGCCATTTGCCATGGCACAAAGTGAGCGTGATGCTCCATGTTCGAAACGAGCACTCTATCCCCTGAGGATAAATGAGCCGAAGACCAGCTGGAAGCAAGAAGATTCACTGCTTCCGTGCAACCCTTCGTAAAGATAATCTCCTCTCGCTGGCGGGCGCTTACGAAGGCGGCTATTTTGTCCCGAGTGTCTTCGTACATCTGGGTCGCCTCCGCTGCGATCGCGTGAGCCCCTCGGTGAATGTTCGCGTTGTGGTTCTGATAGTACTGTTGCATGCTGCGGAGCACGGCCCAAGGCTTCTGAGTCGTGGCGGCATGGTCAAAGTACACAAGGGGACGTCCCTTGATTTTTCGGTCCAAAAGCGGAAACTGCTCGCGAAGCATCGTCAGAAGGTCATCATTCATGGCTGTTGAACTCCATCGTTAAGATAGTCAAGAATTTTGTTTGCGAGTCCGGCGGTCATCGTGGGCACCGCAGCCAACTCTTCGGCGGTCGCTCTTCGGATGGCCTCTAGCGAGCCGAAAGTCCGCAGGAGGAGACGCTTGCGTCGGGGGCCCACCCCGGGAACCTCTTCTAACGCCGAGCCAACCATTCTTTTGTCTCGAATCTTCCGGTGGAAACTGAGCGCAAAGCGGTGAGCCTCATCGCGAAGCCGGCGAAGCACGAGCAATCCCGGCGAATACAGTGGCAGTTCGACAGGGGTCGAATCGTACCTTTGAACCACCGAAAGGAACCTATATTTGCCCGCATAGGGCTCTATGGCGGGGGCGTCGGGGGCCAAGGTCGGCACGTAAATCAGTTCTTGCTTCTTTGCGAGACCGACCATCGGCACGGACAGGCCCAACTCATCTCTGGCTTGAAGAGCCGCAGAGAGCTGACCCTTTCCACCATCGATCATGATGAGGTCTGGAAGAGGCGTGAACTTCGGGTCGCCATCGAGAAAGTTGCGTAGCCGCCTCGTGATCACCTCGTGCATCATGGCGAAGTCATTGGGAGATTCCGGATGGAACCGAATTCTAAATCGTCGGTACTCTTGCTTTGCGGGCTGTCCGTCAATCGCCACAACCATCGACCCCACGGGTGCGGTGCCCTGGATGTTGGAGATGTCGTATCCCTCGATGCGCCGGGGTGGCGAACCAAGGCCGATGGCTTCTGCGAGCTCATCAAGAGCCTGCTCGGCGTGAGCCTCCTTCGCCTCGAGCTCCGTTCGGAATGTAGAGAGGGCCTGCTGGGCATTCGTCGCGGCCATTTCCATCAGCCTCAACTTATCGCCCCCGGCGGGGACCTCTAATGTCACGGCACTTCCTCGTCGCCCCCGCAACCATTGCTGCACGATCTGCCGTTCTGCGATCTCCACGGGCAGTAGCACCTCACGTGGGACCTCTGGTGCGTTCGCATAATATTGCTTTACGAACTCTTGCACGGCTTCGCCAGGAGGCGCTTCTTTGCTTCCATCCAAAATGAACTGTCTTTGCCCAATCAGCTTTCCATTGCGAACAAATAGAAGTTGAACGGCTGAACCATGATCGTCTTTTACAACCGCGATGACATCCCGATCGACCCCGTCACTAGCCAGCACCTTTTGCCGCTCAAGGACGGTGGTGAGAGCGGCCAGCCTGTCGCGGATGACGGCGGCCAATTCAAAATCAAGCGCCTCGGCGGCCGCCTCCATCTTTTCTCGAAGAGTTTCCAGGAGGGCGTCTTCGCGCCCCGAGAGGAACATCTCCACTTGATCCACCACCTGTCGGTAGGCCTGAGGATCAGAAAGCCCCGCGCAGGGGGCCATGCATTGGCCGAGATGGTGATACAGGCACGGGCGCTGCACCGGCTCGCCTGTCCAAGATTTCCCACACGGAATCAAGGGGAAGTTCTTATGCAAGAGATCAAGGGTGTCCCGTACTGCGTACGAACTCGCAAAGGGTCCGAATACACGCCCGGCCCCCCGGCGGGGTTGCCGAGTGAACAAGACTCGCGGGAAGGTTTCCTTCGTGATGAAAATATATGGATAAGTCTTGTCATCTCGGAGTAGTACATTGTAAGGAGGGCGATGTTGCTTGATCAGGTTGCACTCAAGAACGAGGGCTTCCAGTTCCGAGTCCACCACCATCCACTCGATATCTTTAATCCGGCGAACAAGCCGCTCGATTCGGTCGCTATGATTTGCAGACTGTCGAAAATACGACCGAACTCGATTTCGGAGGATTTTCGCCTTGCCTACATAGAGAATTTGCCCATCTTCACCCTTGTAGAGGTAGCACCCTGGGTTCTTTGGCACCGACTTTAGCTTTTCAGTTACTAAATCAGGGAGGTTTCGTGGAGGCATCGACCTTTTCCATTGTGACATCTGCCCGGATCGTTGCAGAGCGCGCTGGTTTTTTCGGATATTATGTAGTTCCAACGACCTATTCCATGACAGAATGGAAGGGTAGTTCCGCCGCTCAGGAACATCGATGGGAAAAGCCAGTCCAATCTTTTCGCGAGAATCACGTCACGGTCTCGCACCAATAGGGATTTTTGAATGGCCAAAGCGGGAACGTTATTGCAGGAAATGTCCGGAATCAAATTGAACATCACGAAAGCCTGTCGAATTGAATTTTTCGGGGGGTTCCAGGTCTTGCAAGAAGATCGGCTCATCGACCGGTTCCAGACGCATAAGACGGCAGTCCTGCTTGCCTATTTGGGGCTTCATCCCGGACGTCGCTTTTCGCGAGATGCAGTCGCCACGATGTTGTGGCCCGATGGAGATGCGATTGCCATCCGCAACCGTCTCAACCAGGCGGTCTCATCGCTGCGCCGACAACTCCATCCCCCAGGAACCTCAAAGAACTATCTCTTGGTCGCCGACCACCACCATATCGGTCTCGATAGCTCTGTCGTCAGTTCAGATGTCTCCGAATTCATTCAGGCGAGTCAAGCGGCGCTCAGCGCCGAGGATCCCGCGAAGGCGACAGAACTGAGACGGTTTGCCGCCGACCTTTACCGAGGCCCCTTGCTCGACGGTTTTAAGGATGATTGGTGCACGCTGGAGCGTATTCGGCATGCTGATTCGTACCTTGACCTCCTCAGCAACATCATCAAGTATTGTGCGGCGGAAGGGGACTTGGAGACGGCCATTGATTACGCGTCACGGCGTCTCATCGTCGATCCGCAAAACGAAAAGAGCCATCGGACGTTGATGCGGTTGTATCTCAAGGCGGGACGGCCGTCCTCGGCACTGGCGCAATTCCAAGAGTTTCAGCGATTCGCCATGTCGAGCGGTCGTGAACCCTCTGAGCAAATTCTGCAATTGGCAAAGGTTGCCGAGCATGCCGGGCAAGGGGGAGTCTCCGGAGTGTCTCCGGTGCAGGCGCCGCTTGCGCCACAAAGGGCCATTGCTCCACCGAAGAGAGTCCGAGAGCCGGAATCAGACATTCGGCCGTCGAAGCTCCCGGGTGTTCCCACACGGTTCTTCGACCGGGTCGACGAGATGAAAATCGCGGTGGACTCGCTCGAAGGCCCAGACTACAGAATCGTCACGTTGTTGGGGCTCGGGGGAGTTGGAAAGACTCGCCTCGCGCTCAAGATTGCGGAAGACCTGCGCAGCCGACAGTCGTGGAACGTGTACTTCGTCCCCTTCGAAGGCGTGGGGCCCGATGTCGACCCCGTAGAACTCATTCACGGCGCGATCGCCACCCAAGTGGTGGGGGATCGTGACATGCTCCAATATCTCGCCGGATTGCTCAAGGATATCCCCCGGGTCCTTGTGGTCCTCGACAATCTTGAGGGGCTGACTCGCGAGCAAACCGCGCGTCTGACCGAGGTCGTGGGCGCAGTCCCGTGCATTTCGTTCCTCGGAACATCGACCCAGCCTCTACGACTCTACGCCGAGAGGGTGATCAACGTGGGGGCATTGCCTGCGCCTTCGCTCGACAGAGAATTGGATTTGGCCTACCTCGCCGAAAACCCTGCGGTGGCCCTGTTCGTCGACCGAGCCCAACAGGTCCGCCAAGATTTTCAGCTCACGGCAAGAACAGCGGGGGCGATTGCTCGCCTCGTGCGCTCTTTGGAAGGCATGCCTCTCGCCCTCGAACTGGCGGCGAGTTGGAGCCGGACCCTCACCCCGCAGCAAATGCTCGATCAAGTCACCGAGGACTTTGATCGCCTCCACAATCGTCAGGCTGACCGAGCCGGTAGGCACGGAAGCATGGGACGAGCCCTCGATGCGAGTTTTGGATTGTTGAGCCCAGAGGAGCAGTATTCGCTTCTTTCTCTCGGAGTTTTCCAGGGTGAGTTTGATCGTGAGGCTGCCATCGCCATCGGCGGCGACCAAGAAGTCGATGTCCACATGCAAAGCCACGTGGACCGCATGATGGTCCAAGCCGAGCAACGCGAAAACACGATGGTTTACTCGATGCTCTCCACCCTTCGGGCGTACACATCGACCCGAATCGGCCCGGGGCAAGATAAAGAGAGGCGCGAAAGACATGCGCAGCACCTCTTGGCACGTTTAAAGAGGTTGCCACCCATCTCTATTCCATCGGTCGATGACTGGACATTCTCCCTCGCCGATCTGAATCAAGCTCTTCTTTGGTTCATGGAAAATGGGTCGGCTGAGGAGATGCGAGAGTACGCGACTTGTTACGCCGGATTTGTCCCGCACACCTCCCAC
Source organism: uncultured Chthonomonas sp. (assembly GCA_964496145.1). GTDB lineage: Bacteria > Armatimonadota > Fimbriimonadia > Fimbriimonadales > Fimbriimonadaceae > UBA2391. Next base: position 10,226 of record CAZBXR010000027.1, read on the forward strand.
GTCCGAGAACCATTTGAGCATCTCGAAACGTTTGTGGAGTCGGTCCATCCGGGAGAATCCGCAGACTGGGCCTTGTTCTGGATCCGATACGCCCGCGTCAAGCACCTATTGGGCTATTACGAGGAGGCGCTCGCTATCATGGAGCGCTTCGTCCAAGAGTTTGATCTCAAAACGCAACTCCTCGGGTACTGCGAGGGCCAGATTTGGCATGCGATGCTGCTTCACTCCATGGGGAACTATGAAGGGTCGCGCGATATCCTGCTCAGCCTTTCCGGCCACGCAGAACAGGTCCCGCCGGCCATGCGCGCTCGAATCAAGAGCGCCTTGGGGAACAGCCTTTCCGAATTGCACGATTGGGAGGCAGCCACCGATGCGTACACGGCGGCGGTCAGCATAGGCCGATCGAGCAACGATGTTTTTGCGATGGTCGTGGCGCTCGGCAACCTCTCGAGCCTCATGCGCTTGCGCGGAAAGGCAGAATTAGCGATTCAACTCGCCGAAGAGGCCTTGACTCTTTCCGAAGTCCTTCCCCTGCCCTTTGGTAGAACAGCGGCTCGATTGCAGCTCTTAGAAGCTCGCATTGGAGCCGAGCAACTGGAAGAGGCCCAAGAACTTCTCGCGGTTTTGACCTATAGCGAGCTTTTGGGAGCGGTCTCGAATGATTCCGTCGTGGTTCAGGTCGCAAGGCTGTTCATGAAGCTAGGCGAACCCACCCGAGCCTTGGAACTTGCATCGTCTGCCCAGGCCGCCATTGTCCGACACGGATTGGTGGAAAAGCGATCCCTCATCCAAGAGGATCTTCGCGATGTTCTTGAGCAACTTCGGGGGGCCATGAGCGAAGACGCGTACGCAAACCACAAGATTTTTGGCGAGTTGCGGTCTGCCGATGACTTAGTCGTCATGGTTCGCCAAGTCATCAACGCCCGAGTCTTAGACCGTATCTAGTATTCCTCCTAGCACGGGTAGACACCAAAATTGTCTACGATAGAGAGATGCCCTTTCCCGTTCTGGTCGTCTCCTCTGCCCTGTTGCTTTCCATGGCAACGGCTGAGACCACCAAGATTGAACTTGTCAAGCCTGACTTCCGCCAGAAAATCTCCTACTCGTGGAAAGTAAAGGCAGAGCCTGTCTCGCCTGGGTTTGGGTTGGTCCTTGATCACGCCCAGATATCTCCCACAGATTGGGCAGAGCCTAGCTTCGCAGGTTGGTTTGGGGTTGGATTCGACACGCAAAACAAGAAGACCTCGGAATGGTTTGGCTCGGATGGCAACATCTATGGACGTCCAGAAAGAGAGGTCTCTCTTCATTTTGATGGGCGAGAAATCGCCAACCGCTTTTGCAGTGAGAAGATCATCACCGACAACCCGCAGCACTTCACCGTTACGCTGGAGAGTGTCGTGGGCGGCTCTGAGGTGACGGTCCAAGTAGGGACCACCCTCGTGTATGACCGATACTTCGTCCCGGGGTTGAAGCCCAAGGTAGGGAAGTGGACGGTGGGCGGAACCGGGCTGGACCGCGTGATGGACGCGAACGCGACCATCGACCCGAAAAAGGTCAAGCAAGACACTCCAATCCGTGTGCCAGTCTTTGCAAACGATGTGAATGACATCGACCACCATCGGATCAAGAAGACGGTGGACTTTCCTGAGTTTCGAAGCGGGGTAGGCCGCGTCATTGGCACCTTTCGCCTCAAAGAAACCCCGAAGGGAATTGACCGCTGGGACAGGTTGGGGCAGATTTTCATGACCACCGGAAAAGGCGAGCGATTCGAAGTTCTTCGATACATCACGCCCTACCGAAAGGGGTGGGAGTGGAAAGTGGACCTCACGGATTACCTGCCTCTGTTCAAAGGTCGAACTGAGTTTGAACTCGTCTGCGAAACATGGGGCGAGGGCTGGCTGGTCGATCTCGACCTTGACTTTGTCCCGGGCAAGACCGAGTGGACGCCCATTCGGGTCGTCAACTTGTGGACCGGTGTCGCCGAGCTAGGAAACCCTGACAAGCCGGTCACGGATTTCTTCAAACCGATGACCGAAAAGATCGACCGCTTTGCGCAAAAAGTGAAGTCGAAGATCATCGTGACGGGGCATGGTCAATTGCCCAACACAGACAATGCGGCCGAGTTTCTTCCGCTCTGGAGAGAATTCCGAGTGAATGAGCAACTCTTCACGAACACCCTTTGGAAGAATGACGTGTATCTCAATCCTTGCCGACCGCAAGGCGGAACATGGAAGTTTGACCGAGCCGGGTGGGCCCCGGGAGATGTCGTTTCGCCATGGGATCTTGACCTGACCGACTATGTGAAGCCAGGTGAAGACGCCAAGTTCCAGTACGCCGTTCAACCTTATGAAAACAAGGAACGAGGGCATGGAAACCCCGCAAACCACGTAGTTCAGGCTCAATTGATCTATTACGCCCGCAACAAAGTCAGATAAGTAGGGCACAATAGCGGGAATGAATTTGCCTGCGCTCGTCCCCATTCCTGTCCACATCTCGGCGGGAGAAGGTTGCTTCACCCTTGGGCCGTCCACGACCATCGGGGGCGGACCGGGCGCGGAGAAAGTGGCCCGGTATCTGCGCAACCGCTTACAGGCTTGCACCGGCCACGAGTATGCGGCCACACAAACAGGCGACATTCAACTCGAGATTCATCCGTCCGCGCCTGCGGACGAGGGGTATCGACTGGAAGTGTCGCCCGCTGGAATCTCGTTGAAAAGTCAATCGGCGGCGGGTCTGTTTTACGGCGTCCAAACCCTTCTCCAACTCATGCCCTCGGCTGTGTACGCGGCGGCCCCGGCGGGGCTCACCGAGTGGACCATTCCGAGCCTGAAAATTGAGGACGCTCCCGCGTTTTCATGGCGAGGGTCCCACCTTGACGTCGGACGGCATTTCATGCCGATTGAGTTCCTTCGCAAGTACATCGATCTTCTTGCGATGCATAAGATGAACACGCTTCACCTCCATCTCACCGAGGACCAAGGCTGGCGGATGGAGATTAAGAAGTATCCGGAACTCACCGAGCGAGGCGCCTGGCGAAAAGAAACCATCGTCGGCCATGCGCGAGAATCGACCTCGTTTGATGGAGTGGTGCACGGCGGTTTTTACACCCAAGATCAACTTCGCGAACTGGTTGCCTACGCGGCGGAGCGGTTCATCACCATCGTCCCCGAAATCGATATGCCAGGACACATGCAGGCGGCGGTGGCGGCGTATCCCGACCTGGGGAACTCTCCCGACTCGCCGGTCGGCGTTTGGACTTCGTTCGGCGTGACCCCTCACGTGCTGAGCCTCAGCGAGTCGGCGATCCAGTTCATGAAAGATGTCCTAACCGAGGTGATGGATGTCTTTCCGAGTCGATACATCCACATCGGGGGCGATGAGTGTCCGACCGAGGAATGGGAGAAAAGCGAGCCCATGCAAGCATTGATGGCGCGGGAAGGCATTGAGGATGTCCACCACCTGCAGGCGTGGCTCAACAATCAGCTCGACGAGTTTTTGCAGGCCCATGGGCGAACGATGGTCGGATGGGATGAGATTCTCGAAGGGGGGCTGGCCCCAGGAGCCGTCGTGATGTCGTGGCGCGGGGAGGATGGCGGAATCGCCGCCGCGAATGCGGGTCACGACGTGGTGATGACTCCCGGAGGATGGACCTACTTTGATCACTACCAAAGCGAGGACAAAGAGCGCGAGCCGCTCGCCATCGGAGGCTTTACCGACCTAGAAAAGGTGTATGGGTACCACCCCGTGCCGGGTGCTCTCTCGGGGGAGAAGGCGAAGCATGTCTTGGGGTCGCAGTTTCAGATATGGACCGAGTACATGAAGACGTCGCGGCAGGTGGAATACATGGCCTATCCTCGGGCTTGCGCCCTGGCCGAAGTCTTGTGGGCGTCCCCCGCAGAGCGAGATTTCGCCGAGTTCACGGCTCGGCTCAGCGTCCATCTTCAGCGGCTCGATCGCATGGGCGTGAACTACCGACCCTTGAGCGGGCCAGCGTGGCCGCGATACTAATCTGGTCAAGCGAGAGGAAGATAAATCTCGAAGTGCCAAATGCCAGCACTGGGATCGCCGCCCGCGAGAATGTGGTAGTTCGGGCCCGAGGGTTGCCGCTGATGGGTCTCGCACCATTCCTGAAGCGTTCTCCCCGCCAATAGCAGGTCATCGAACGTACCGTGAACCGTGAGCATCGCGGCCTCGCCGCCGGGCAAGAAGCCGCTTTGAGCAAGCGCGTCTTGCCGCTGCAAAGGCGCGAGCAGAGGGAACCCGACTTCGAGATCAATATCCGTGCCCTCGACCGAATGCAATATGAAGTAGGGGTGGGAAGTCTCCTCGATGCGCTGTCTCTGACAGGCCTCGCTGCATTGCTCCCAGCCTCGGCCCAGTACGCTGGCCAAAGTCGAGAGGTTTGCGGTGAGGCGACGGTAGATGGTGGGGGTCGGGTCCCCCTCGGTCAGTTCAACTTCTGAGATCATTTGAGTTCCACGCGGCCCTTGAGCAAGTCTCGGGCATTGGCGAGGGCGCTTTCCCCAACCTGCTCGCCCGCGAGCATCCGCGCTATTTCCGTGACACGCTCGGCATCGCTTAGCTCACGCACGTCGGTGACCATGCGCCCATTTCGCTCGTTCTTCTCGATACGGAAATGGTGGAGCGCGCGGCCCGCGATTTGCGGCAGGTGGCTGATCGCGATCACCTGATAATGCTCCGAAAGCTGTTCCAACTTCTTCGCAACCACCGCCGCCGCCCGACCCGAAAGCCCAGTATCGACTTCATCGAAGATCAAGGTGTGCACCCCCGCTCGACCGGCCAAAATCACCTTCAGCCCCAGCATCACGCGGCTAATTTCGCCACCGGAAGCGATCTTGTTGAGCGGCTTCGCCGATTCCCCGACGTTGGAGGAAAAGTAGAACTCCACCATGTCCTTCCCGAGAACATCGCAAGGTTTCTCCTGAATTCTCACTTCAAAGATGGCCTTATCCATGGCGAGGTCTCGGAGTTGATCTTGGGCCAGCTTGGCAAACTCCGCCGCCCGGGTTGTCCGCAGGGAGCTGAGTTCATCCGCAACTTTGTGGAGTTCGGCCTCCGCGTCGGCGAGGTCCGCATTCACGCGCTCCGCCGAGATATCCGCGTTTTCGAGCAATTCCAGTTCCTTGGCGGCCTCCTCCCATTGCGCGAGGATGGCCTCTTCGGTGTCGCCGTACTTTCGGCGTAGTTTCTTCAGCACTTCCAGGCGGTCCTGAATAGTGTCGAGCATTTCGGGCGACAAGTCGACCGAATCGGCATAGGTACGAAGGCTGGAAACGACATCGCTCAAGATGTAAACCGAGGATTGGGTTTGAGAAAGGGGTTCTTCGAGCTGAGGCTCGAATCGAGCCGAAGATTCAAGCTGGCGGACCGCCAACGAAAGCGAGTTGAGGGTCGAACTATCTTCGCCGTCGAGATGTTGGAGAGCCCCCTGAATCCCCTCGAGGATTTTCGCCGCATTAAGATAGCGCGTGAGATCGGCAGAAAGCTCTTCGAACTCCCCGACAACAACGCCCGCAGACTCGATCTCTTGGACTTGAAACCGCAACAGGTCGATACGCTGCGCGCGATCTCGCTGGTTCGCTTGCAATTGCGAACGCTTGCGCCGCAGGTCTTCGACCACTCCGTGCTTTTCGCGCACGGCGCTGAGAAGCGTTTGGGCAGGAGCCCCGATCCACGCATCCAGGTAGTCCAAGTGACGCTCGACATTGAACAGCGCTTGGTGGTCGTGTTGACCGTGAAGATCGACGAGCATCTCCCCAAGCTCTCGCAAGACGCTCACCGGAGTGAGGCGTCCGCCGATTCGGCAGGTCGAGCGGCCCTCGGCGCTCACTTCGCGTTGAATGAACAAGGTTTGGTCTTCGACCGCCGCGCCAAGCTCTTCGCATCGCGTCAAAACCGCCGGGCTCGACGAAAGATCGACGCTGAGCGAAACGGTGCCGCGAGTGGCCCCGGTACGCACGAGGTCACTATCGCCTCGGCCACCGAGGGCGAGTTGGAGCGCGTCGATGAGCAGCGATTTTCCGGCGCCGGTCTCTCCGGTAAACGCCGTGAAGCCCGAACCAAGCGTGGCGCTGCTCCGTTCGATGATCGCAATATTCTCAACGTGTAACTCAAGAATCATGCTGCTAGTACAGACGTTCTACCCGTTCGGAATGGGTCCGTGACACAATGAAAAGGACCGTGAAGGAAAACTCTCTCGCCCGACCCGCAGAAAGTGCAGCAAAACTCTCGTTTTGGGTGACGGTGGTCGTGGTGTTGATCAAGATGGTCGCGGGCTGGCTTTCCGGGGCCGTGAGCGTCCAAGCCGAGGCGGTTCAAAGCTTGGTCGACGTCATCGTGAGCTTTGGCGCATGGCAGAGCATCCAGTATGCGGCTCGGCCCCCGGATGAAACCCACAACTACGGGCACGGGAAAGCCGAGGTGCTCATGAGCGCAATCCAGGTCATTTTGATCTTGGGCACCGCCGTGTTCATGGCGATCAAGGCCTATGAGCGCCTCACGCATCCTCAGAGCATCGAAACGGGTCCCGCCCTCGTGGGTCTCTTGCTGAGCACATGTTTGACGCTCGCGGTGTCCTTTCACCTCGCCAAGGTCGCTAAGCAAACCGGGTCAGCGAGTCTCCACTCCGAGGTGTTGCATCTTCGGTCCGATCTCATTGCGACGGGAGGCGTCTTTGTCGGCATGGCCGTCGTGGCGTTCACGGGGTGGCTCGCTCTCGATGGCATCGTGGCGATTGTGCTTTCCGTGGTGGTCGTCTTCCTGGCCCTTCGACAGGCCGCCCGTTTGGCGCATGATCTAATGGATGGCGCGTTGCCGCCCGATGATATCGCTCTCGTGGAGAAGATTCTCGATACGCACCCCATGGTGAAGGGAGCGCACAATATTCGAACTCGTCGCGTGGGATCCACGCGGTTTGTCGAGATGCACGTGCTGCTCGAGGATGAGCTGACCTTTGTCGCGGCCCATGATTTGGCCGAAGAGATCGAAGGCGAGGTGGCATCGGCTCTGGGGCGCGCCGTGGTAACCATTCACTACGAGCCGTACTTGGCCGAGCTTTCGCATCGCGCCCAGGCGCACGGCGAGACAGTCTAAAAGCATTCGGCGAGTCTGACTTCTGGAGTCAGACTCGCCGAATAGGATCGGACCTCAACCGAGGACGTCAGTCCTTGTAGCCCGGAAGTCGGCGACCGCGGTAGTAACCGTCTGGAGTCGCGTGGTGTCGAAGATGGAACGGCGAACTACCCACTTGCTTCGACTGAGTGATCTCAGGAAGATCGGTCGTGTAGTGAGTGCGTCGCTTTGCGGTTCGCTGTTGGCTAAATCGTCTTTTTGGGTTTGGCATTGCGTGTCCTCTTTACTTCTTCTCTCGGTGGAGTGTGACCTTTCTCAGGTTCGGGTTGAACTTCATGAGTTCAAGCTTTGCCTGGGTGTTCACCTTGTTCTTCGTGGTTGTGTAGTAGTTTTTCCCGTCTTCGGTACACACAAGCCTAATAATTTCTCGCTTTTCGCCTTTTTTTGCCATGGTCGTATTGGTCCGTTTAATGAAATGCGGCCTTTTATTGTAGCAGAATGTTTCGGCCCGATTCAAGGCCGGTGTCTTATCGCGAGGGTGGGATCCCCCTCCTTCGCATTGGGACTTCGGCGGGTGAACTATTTTCGTAGATTCCAAAAACCCGTCGTATACTAGAATTCATGAAGACTCGGAGAGGGGTTGGAATGGTCGTTTTAGGTTGCTTGGTGGCGTCAGCAATGGCGGAGGCGCCTGGGAAAGTACTGGGGACCTGGATTCCCCAAGGGCCTGATGGGCGGAAGTTCACCGATGGTGGCCTCACCTTCATCTCGAATCACGGGAATGCAGGTTTTAACCTCTTTGAGAACCACCGTCCTATTCATGGAATTCAAATTGTCAACGGTGTGTTGCAACCCGCAATCCGGTCGCAGCAAACAATGACCATTGACGATCAAGGAAATTACGTGACCGCAGGTGGCATGGTAAGCGGAGTGTATTCGTATTACACGAACTCCCTTCTCCACAAGCCCGATGGCTCAGTGACGCCGGTGGCCGGGGACCCCAGCATCTACAAGTATGTGTATGTACGCGGCATGAATAACGCGGGTGTGATGGTGGGTCATTATTCTGCGATCGACCAGTTCGGCGATTTATTCCGGGGATATGCGTTTTACCGAGCAAATGGCGTGACCCACGTTTTTGATGCTCCTCCTTCATCCTCGTTTCTTGCGGTGAACGACAATGGCGCAGCGCTGGCCGCTTTGCCCGATTTGGGATTTGGTGTCTGGTCTCCCGGAAAGGCTTTTCGACCGATCAACGGATTCGGGAGTAATGTAACAGACCTTGCCCGCCTTGATTTCAACAACAAAGATGAAGTAGCGTACGTCGGCCTTAGTAGTACCTTCAAAGAAACAATCGTTGTCCTTACCCCCGACTCGCGGCGAGAAATAGGATCGCCGGACGTGACTAGGGCAACCTTCATTGGCGGATTCAATAACCACAGTCATCTGACTGCTTATTCATGGGGCGTGGGTGGCTATCGGTGGACCGTTCACCGGGACGGCCAGTGGATTGACTTCACCGACCGGGTGTTGAGCCAACTACCCGCTGGCTGGAAGCTCGACAATCTGGGGGACATCGACGACTACGGCCGGACCTACGGTATCGCCAAGACTCCCGAAGGCTACTCCGCCATCGTGCACATCAACACCGTGCCCGAACCCGCAACTCTCGGCGCCCTTGCCCTCGGGCTCGTGGCCCTGCGCCGCAAACGCAAAGTTTCCTAGAATCCGATAAAACATCGCCAAAGAGAGCCTGTTCTGATCTAACTCGCACGGGCAAATGAGCCGATGATTGAACTCAAGGCATCACTGATGAGTTGGGATCAAGAAAAGGTTAGTTTCGTCGACGTGAAAGCAAAAGGGGTGGCCTACGCCGCCTGCCGAATCTTCATTGGATTAGGCTTGCTGGTCGTTGCGAGCTCGGTCATTCCTTTCGCGGGTGAAGAGAATTGGCGCTGGCACTTGCGCACCCTCTTTCCGGCGATCGGCCTCATCTTCGTGGGCGGACTCTCGCTGTTTCACCTGACTCAGCACTACGCCCAACGGCTGTTTCACACCCATGAGGAGATCATCCAGGCGCAGATGGAAATTCTACGCCGACTCATGATCGCCTCAGAATATCGCGACGGGAACACCCGCCAGCATACAAATCGCGTAGGGAAGTACTCCGAGGAGATCGCGCTTGCCTACGGAATGTCAGCCGGCGATGCCAAGCTTCTGGGTCTGGCGGCCCAACTCCATGACATCGGCAAGGTGGGGATTCCAGATGCGGTTCTCTTGAAGCCCGGAATGCTCGATTCCATGGAGCGCATGATGATGCAGGAGCACGTGAACATCGGCGGGCGACTGCTCGAGGGTGGAAACACGAAGCTGATGCAGATGTGCGCGGAAATCGTGTGGGCGCACCACGAACGATGGGATGGCAAGGGCTATCCTGCCCAAGTCGCCGGGGAAGATATCCCGTTGGCGGGTCGTATCGTCGCCGTGGCCGACGTATTTGACGCTCTCTCGAGCGTTCGTCCTTACAAGGACTCTTGGAGCCTCGATGATGCGGCGGAAGAGATCGTGTCTCAGTCTGGCTCGCACTTCGACCCGAAGGTCGTAGAGGCCTTTACGCGGGCGCTGCCCGCGCTGAAAACCCTCGCGGTGCGACTGGCAGATAATGCCGCCCCTGACTTTGAGGCGCTTCCGGAACCCACGCGAGAAGAGATCCGCGAGATTCTAAAGCGAGCGGCCTAGTTTCGCCACACGAACGCGGTTCTCTGGACCCCAGTCCCCGTGTCGATCTCGGTCAGTGGCTTGTCAATCTCCTTCGCCAGGGCCTTGTTGAGAGTCCTCAGCCCCTCGGCATCATATCCCTCGAATCGGACGAGAGTGGAGCTGTCGCGGCTAGCCAGGATGACACTGGGACTGAATTTGAAGCCATATTTCTGAGCGAAATCCCCCGCGAAATCGGTGATGAGAGGGAAGTTGGGCTGGAGCTTTTTGAAGGCTTCCACGGTTTGGTCATCGTTGCCTACCACAAGCCCGATGATGCTAAATCCGTCTTTGTAAGTCCTCTGGAGCAACTCCAAGAACTCGACCATTTGCCGCGCATTTCGGTCGTCTGGCAAAAACCAAACCGCAATCACTGGGCCCTTTCGCGTGGAATCGAGCAGCGAATAGTGGAGCTTGGCCACGGGGTCGAATCCTCGGAAGGGCACGGCCGGATTGGTCGGAGGGGCAACGCATCCTCCCATACACAAGGCAAGGGTCAGTACGGCAAGATGTCTTTTCAAATTGTTTGCTCCCGATCCAGCCGCTGGGCACCCGCCCAAATCGCGATGCCCCAACCCACCATCATCAAAACTCCGCCGAGAGGCGTGATGGCTCCCAGCCACTTGACGTTGGTGAGAACCAGGGCATAGAGGGTTCCACTGAATATGACGACCCCGGTGGCGACGCACCAAGCCGCCCGAATGAGTTTCGGGTTGTCGAGGGTCTTGGCGGCAAGAAGAAAACAGAGCGCGGCAATGCTCTGAATCTGCTGGTAATGAGCCCCGGTGTTCCAAACGGCCAATCGATCTGGGGAGACTTGGTCTCGAAGAGCATGGGCTCCGAAGGCCCCGCAGGCTATACCGGTGAGGGCAAGGATCCCGATCACGATCCAGGGAGTTCGCACAGATTCCAGGGTACCTGGGGGGAGTCGGGGTTTAGGGCTGAAGGGGAGATGGGTCCAATCGCCCAATCCGAGACCCCGATCTGCCAAAATCTGTAGGTGAGTAGTAAAGATGGGATCGCCTCCAGAAGCGAAAGCTTCTCGGATTGGTACAACGACATTGTGGTGAAGGCGCAATTGGCCGAGCACTCCGCTGTGCGGGGATGCATGGTCATTCGACCGAATGGATACGCCATTTGGGAGAATATGCAGCGCGCACTCGATGACATGTTCAAAGCCACGGGCCACGTCAACGCGTGCTTCCCGCTCATGATCCCGAAATCGTTTTTGAGCAAGGAAGCCAAGCACGTCGAGGGCTTTGCGAAAGAGTGCGCGATTGTCACGCACTACCGGCTGAAGAATGATCCGAGCGGCGGCGGCGTAATCGTCGATCCCGAAGCGAAGCTGGAAGAAGAGCTGATTCTGCGGCCCACCAGCGAAACCATCATTTGGGATGCCTACCGAGGGTGGATTCAAAGCTATCGGGACTTGCCTCTGCTCATCAACCAATGGGCGAACGTCATTCGCTGGGAGCGCCGCACCAGGCTTTTTTTGAGAACGGCCGAATTTTTGTGGCAAGAAGGCCACACGGCGCACGCCTCGTATGAAGAAGCCGAAGAAGAGGCGCTCACCATGCTGGAGGTCTATCGGCGTTTTGCCGAGGACTGGCTGGCGGTGCCGGTTCTGACTGGGAAGAAGACCGAGGTTGAGAAGTTTGCAGGAGCAAACCACACCTACTGCATCGAGGCGCTTGTGCAAGATGGCCGGTTCATCCAGGCGGGCACAAGCCACCACCTTGGGCAGAATTTTGCCAAGGCATTCGATGTGCAATTCACCAGCAGCGAAGGGAAGTTGGAATACGTGTACGCGACCTCATGGGGAGTCTCCACGCGACTCATTGGGACGCTGATCATGGCGCATTCCGATGATAAGGGGCTCATTGTTCCTCCTCGCCTGGCGGCGACCCAAGTCGCCATTTTGCCGATGGGCAAAGACGATGAAATTCGGGCGAAAACCTATGCCGAGGCCGATCGGCTCGCAGCCGAGCTTACGAGATCGCTCTGGAGCGGCCCTGCCCCTACGCAACCTCATCGAGAGATCCCCACTCTCGGGCCTCCTGCCCCATCGGGGATTCGTGTGAAGGTCGACAAGCGAACGAAGGAATCTCCCGGATTCAAGTTCAACGACTGGGAGCTCAAGGGCGCTTGTTTACGGATCGAACTCGGCCCTCGTGACCTCGAAGCGGGGACATGCGTGATCGCGCGGCGAGACACCGGTGAGAAAAAAGTTGTCGCGCTTGCAGACGTGGTGCAAACGGTTCATGAAGAACTCACCCAAATGCAGACCGCTCTCTACGAGCGAGCTCTCGCGTTTCGCAACGAAAGTACGCGGCGAGTGGATACGTGGGAGGAGTTTGAGAAGGCGTTTGAAGGGGAAGGAGGCGCAGGCCTCATCGTCGCGCACTGGGACGGAACCGACGAAACCGAGAACGAGATCGCAGAGCGCACGAAGGCGACGATCCGGTGCATCCCGCTTACGGCGCTTGACCCCTCTGATGAGCAACCGGGCAAGTGCGTTCTCACCGGAAAGCCAAGCGCAAGAAGGGTGGTCTTCGCAAAGGCGTATTAAGACTCTTCTTCCCACAGAGAGACTACAGGAGGCGGCAATGTCGCCTCCTGCATTTTTTTGAGCAAGTCCTCGGGGGTTTCAGCCACAGAGATGGACCGATAGAAGCCCTCTTGAATGAATCCATCTTTGACGGCGCGCTGGAACTGAGCCAGCAGAGGATCATAAAACCCATCGATGTTGAGGAGCCCCATAGGCTTGGCGTGAATGCCCAATTGGGTCCAGGTGATCATCTCGCAAACCTCTTCGAACGTGCCAAACCCTCCAGGGAGAGCCACGAACCCATCGGACATGGATGCCATCGTGCGCTTGCGCTCGTGCATCGATCGCACCACGATGAGCTCGGTCACCTCTAAATCGATGCCCTCGCGGTCCATCAGTGGTTTCGGGATGATGCCCACCACACGTCCACCGTGCTCGAGGGCGGCGCGCGCCGAGGCCCCCATGAGCCCAAGCCCTCCACCTCCGTAGATCAGCCCGATCTCTTGCTGCGCGAGAGCGATGCCGGTTGCGCGAGCCCCCGCAAGATATGCAGGGTTCTTTCCAGGGCTGCTCCCACAGAAAACACAAAGAGTACGAAAAGTAGACATGGAGAGTGAAATGTACCCGCCTCGGCCCAAGGTAACCTCTGCACTCAAATCATGGACTTGCTTCCCATCTCCGGTACCTTCCTAGACGAAATCACGCACGATATTCCCAGTCAAAACTGGTCGGAGAAGCAGTGGAGGCGTGAGTTTGAACTCTACACCCGGATCGGCATCGATACCGTGATCATCATCCGGGCCGGGTACCGAAACAAGTGCATCTTCCCAGCCAAGTGCTTGCCAGACCTTCTTCCGGTGTATGAAGATATCGGCGAAATGTTCTTTAGCCTCGCCGATGAATACGGGCTCAAGGTCTTTTTGGGCACCTACGACAGCGGGTTTTATTGGTGGCGACGAACCTACTGGAAGGAAATCGACATCAATAAGGTTTTCCTCGATGAGGCCTATGCTCGGTACGGGCACCACAAGAGCTTTGCCGGCTGGTACCAAACCCACGAGACAGGGAAGGATGATGCGCACATCATCAAGCTCCACCAAGAGATCGCCGGGCACTGCAAACAACTCGCCGACTTGCCCGTGCTCATCTCGCCTTACCCGCAAGGAGCGAAGCAACTGGGCGAGAATGCCTTTACGCTCGAAGAAAGCTTCGAACACTGGGACCGAATTTTTCAGGAGACGGCGCACGTGGTGGACTACTGTGCGTTTCAAGATGGCCAAGTTCACTATCAAGAGTTGCCCGCGTTTGTCACGGGGATTGCGGAACTCGGGAAGAAGCACGGGATTTCGATCTGGAGCAATCTGGAATGCTTTGATCGGGACATGCCCATCAAGTTTCCTCCCGCCGATTGGCGGTACCTGAGGTTCAAGCTCGAAACAGCCAGCCGAGTCGCGGAGAAAATCATCACTTTTGAATTCCCGCACTTTATGTCTCCCCAGAGCTGCTACCCCTCCGCGCACAACCTGTTTGACCGATATGTCGCCCACTACGAAATGAATATTTGCGAAAAGTCAAAAATTCACTGATCTTTTGCGAGGCCTCAGCGTCCTGCCATGTACCCAGATCTCTGGAGGCACATAAAATGGCATTGAATAAGTTAGGAATGTTTGCAGGCGGCGCAGTTTTGGCTGCGATGATCGGAGCAAGTTCGCTCTCAGCGTTCGCTCAAAGTGGCAAGACCACTGTTGCTGAGCCCGGAATCCCTGCGGGAGTCGAAGCTCCTCAGCCAGATCCTGAGTTTGGTGGGATGCCCCAAGATCCGGGTCAAGGCGGTCCTGGCCGCGGACAAGGCATGGGTGGCGGAATGGCCGGTGGAGGCATGATGATGGGTGGCGGAATGGCTGGCGGCGGCGGTGCCGTGATGCAAGTCGAAGGCCAGTACATCTATATCCTTCGCGGGAACCAGATTCTGAAACTCAACACCTCTGACCTGAAGGTTGTGGCTCAGGGTGAGATTCCTGGGATGCAACGCCAAGGCGGCGGTGGTGGCCAAGGCGGCCCTCCTCGCGACGGCGGAAACTAATTTTCACTACCTGATAGGGTGAATGCTGAATGGCCCTCCCACTTCCGTGGCGAGGGCCACTTCATGTTTGGGGCTACGACTCGTCGGCGAACAAGTCCGCTTGGAGTTCGTGGCTCTCTGCTTCTCGTGCCACGAGTTCGTTTGCGGCCGCCCATGCCCGCGCGATGTCGGCAACCAGGAGGGCGTACCCGCCGTCCGATGTCTTGGACTGTTGCCGCAAGATATAGGAAGGATGGAGAGTCGCAATCGCGGTTTTTGCGTACTCGCAAGGGAAATACTTGCCTCGCTCCTTCGTGATGGCAAATTGGGGCTTGATCAGATTCTTCGCGCTGGGCGCACCGATGGCCAAGATCACCTTCGGCGCGATGGCGGCAAGCTGAGGCACCAACCATCGACGGCAATTGAAGGTCTCTAGATCGGTCGGGGGCCGATTGCGAGGCTTTCCATCCACCCAATCACACGCCCGGCACTTCACGGTGTTGCAGATGTAGACATGCGAGCGATCGAGGCCATTCGCGGCCAGTGCACGGTCGAGGAGTTGACCCGCGCGGCCGACGAAGGGTCGCCCGGTGGCGTCTTCTTGGTCCCCGGGACCCTCACCCACCAGAACAAGCGGCGATTCGGGGTTTCCTTCGCCAAACACAACATTTCGTCGCTTTTCGGCGATCTCACAAGCAGTACAGCCCAGAGCTTCGGCTCTGAGCTGTACGAGATGGACAAGGTTTGCCATGGGCAAATTAGCCGGGCTGTTGGCCTTGGTTGATTCTCTTTTCCAATTCCTCGAGTTGGGCGTCGACGTCAGATGTCGCCTCGATCTTGGGGGCCTCCGCTTGCGGGGCCGCCTTCAAACCAAGTCGCTCCTCCAGCTTTGCCAATTCTTCATCCGCTTGCATATCCAAGGCTTGGTCTTCGATCGACATCATCTTGCCTTGCACGCTGCCCTGAAACATTTCGCTTCGGGCGGCTGCCTCGGCTTGCTTGTTTTGAATCTTTTCCTTCGCCGCAGCAAAAGAACCTTCAAACTCGTTTTCGAATGTCAGGCCTTGAAGAGCCTTGGTGATGGATTCTTGAATCTGGGCTTGCTTCCACTGCGCCTTCATGGCGAGGGCTTCGGCAGTCTTCTTTCGCGTCTCTTCTTCTTGACGCTTGATCGCGACCTTCACTTGCTCCACGGTTTCAACCGCAGTGGCGAGGGTGACCCTCAGGCTCTCGATGTTGGCATCGACGGTTTGCTTTTCTCGCAAAAACAGCCGAGCCGTGTCCCGGTCTCCGGCCTTCAATGCCGTCGCGGCCTGCTTTTCCAGATGCGCCGTCTTGGTCATCTGCTCATCCATCATGGTTTGCAGCCGATTTTTCTGAGAGATCGCCTGAACGGCCTTCTCTCGGTTTTGGCGCAATGCCTCGCTCATATCCCGCCGTGCTTGTTCAAGCATCAGCTCGGGATCTTCGAGCTTATCCATGCCTCGATTAAAGAGTGCTTTCAACCACTGAAAAAATCTTTTCATATAGGATCGTGGTGTCTCCGGTACTCCATACCTTCCCGTTGAACCATGAAAGTATACATGAGAGGGGCGAAACTCGTTGTAGAAAGGGGACCATTGGGGGGGCACAAGTCTCGTCTTTTTACGGTATGTCGGCGTTCGCTCCATGGCTGTTAGTCAAGAATGGGAACAAATCTAGTACCCTTAAGGTTCTCTCCTTGAACCGGAGAAAGGTGTTCAATGACGAATAGCTTTGACTTAGATTTTCTTTCAGTTACCGAGGCTGCTGCCCTCGCTTGTGCTCGCTGGGTTGGAAAAGGGAAGCGCGATGAGGCCGATGATGCGGCTTGTGGCGCGATGCGAAGAACCCTCAACCTGATGCCTATGCAAGGCACCATCGTCATCGGCGAAGGCGAAAGAGATGAGGCGCCGATGCTGTACATCGGCGAAGAAGTCGGAGACGGTCAAGGATCGAAAGTGCAAATCGCCGTCGATCCGCTGGAAGGCACAAATCTCTGTGCAAACGGGACCCAGAACGCGATTGCGGTTCTTGCCGCCTGTGTCGAAGGCGAAGGGTCGCTCATGCACGCTCCCGATTGCTACATGGAGAAGCTCGTCGTGGGTGCCGAGTGCGCGGGCGTCGTGGACATCACCGTTCCGCCTAGAGTCAACCTTCGGTTGATGTCCAAGGCGCTGGGGCGCGAGATGGACGAGCTCACCATTGGCGTGCTCGAGCGCCCTCGCCACGATGATTTGATCGCAGAAATTCGCGCCGCTGGAGCGCGGGTTCACCTCATTCCCGATGGAGACGTCTCCATCGCTATCGCGGTCCTCGATCCGGATTCGGGTGTCGATGCCCTGATGGGGATTGGTGGAGCGCCCGAGGGCGTCATCACCGCTGCCGCCGTGCTTTGCCAGGGCGGAGAAATGCAAGCTCGCCTAAAGTTTCAATCGGACGAGCAAAAAGAGCGCGCGAAGAAGATGGTGGAAGGCGACGTCGACCGCGTGTTCCACACGACAGACCTCGCCCGAGGCGGCGTGATCTTTGTCGCCACCGGTGTGACGAGCGGAGACCTCCTGAAGGGCGTGCGATACTCGCGAAATGCCTCGATGACGGAATCCATCGTGATGAATTCTTCCTCGGGTACCGTGCGGCGAATTGAAACGGTCCACCTTGCTAGGTAACTAGTACACTAAGGTTCCTATGGTCCCGTCTTTGCGCAATTTGCTCACGGGTATGTTCGACTATGCTGGGCTCTTTCCGCCCGCCGGACATGCCATGGATGATGCTGTCACGGAGTTTTTGCACCATCACAATGGAATCGAGAGCTTTTTGCTCAATCAGTTTGTGTGTCCTGCTGGGTGGGTCGAAGATCTCGCCGCATCCATCTCCCGCGCGGGGGCGGAAGACACGGCGTTCGATGTGACGCTCATTGGGACCTCGGTGGACCGCATCGAAGCGGACCTCGCTTCGGCTCTTTCGAGCCTTGGGCGATTCGAAAACATTCAGGTCACCGGGTACGAACTGAAGATCAATCCCACGGACTTTCAGGCGAGCCATGGAAAGCGCCTCGCGGCGCTCGATGTCGATGCCGTGTTCGTTGAATTGCCCCTCACCGAAGCAGGCATTGCAACCTACGAGAAGGTCGCCCTCGCCGAAACGGTGTGCCTGAAAATGAGAACAGGAGGGCTGGAGGAAAAGGCCTATCCGTTGCCATCCGTTCTTGCCCAGGCCATGAAAGAGGCGGTGGACTTGAATCTTGGCATCAAGATGACGGCAGGGCTTCACCATCCGCTGTATCATCGGCACTCTACGCTTGATACCCACGAGTTTGGGTTCCTGAATGTCGCGCTCGCCGTGCTTCTTGCCAATATCGAAGACCTTTCGGCGAGAGAGATCGAAGGGGTGTTGACCATGGATTCCCTCGATGATGTTCAGTTCCTCGAGAGCGAAATCCGCGTGGGCGACCACATGGTGATGGGAGAAGATCTCCGCGCCCTTCGCGAGATGTTTTACGGGATCGGTTCGTGCTCCATCGCCGAGCCCATCCACGACCTCGACAGCCTCGGGCTGTACTAAATCCGTATGAGTACAAAATTCTTGGTTCCTGCAGACGCGACAAGCTGGGTTACGGTCCCGGCAGGGAGCGATTTCCCGATTCAAAATCTGCCGCTTTGCCGGTTCAGCCACGGAGAGGGAGTCCGCCTGGTCGGCTCGCGCATCGGCGATTTCATTGTCAACGTGTCTGCCCTCGAACCAGCTTTGGCCGAAGCGGCCTTCACGGTCGAGGGGTTTCGCGCCCTGCGCCGCCGACTGTTTGCGCTCCTGAGCGATGAAAGCCATCGCGGAGCCGTGGAGCCTCATCTTTTGCCGGTAGGCGACGTTTGTTTCCACACCCCGATGGATGT